>CAYJQP010000001.1:0-24329 GCA_964372385.1 Candidatus Woesearchaeota archaeon
AGCAAGAGAAATTACAGGGTTAGTACCCCATGCAAAAATATCAGGATACTACAGTCTTATTCAAAAATGTCATTATACAAAAAATCACTCATTTGTTTTATCTAAAAAAATTGCTCTTTTTTTTGTTAAGCATATCACTTCTATGAAATTCCTCAAGCATTTTCTTAGCCCGTTCTATTGCCCCATTACGAACTTTTTTTACTGCAACAGCATAATAATATCCTTCATTAATTCCAAAAATTCTTTGTCTAAAAGTGTCGCAATCTTCTTCATAAAGAACAAAATAATTGTCTATAATTTCATAACATGCAAGATAATAAGCTTTGTACAACATCATATCTTCATTAGGAATTCTAACACCAACAGAATAAACTAACTCCCACTATCTTTTACTGCAGACCTCTCAAGTATAATCTCAAGAGGATAGTCTATAGATATCATCATAATTTCTTTTTCTGCTATTATTTAAGCTTTGTTGCAATAAGCATATTATTACACAAATTAAGTATATTAATACTTAATACAAAAAGGTTTATAATACAAGATTCATACATTTTAAGTATGAAAAACCCACCACCTTCGGTAAAGCTCAAGCAAAAGATGGAAGAGCTAAAATCAAGGATCAAAAAAGCCGAGCAATACAAAGAAGAAATAATAAGCACAGTGCAAAAATTAGTTCTTTCTTTAAGGGGAAGAAAAATCACTTACACTGAATACCATGAAAAGCTCAATACTTTTTTCAATAATAAAAGCCCAGAATCATGGATAGAGTATTATAACAATCAAATTGAATTATGCAGACACCAATTGCAAAATTGCGAAAAAGAAATTAAAAAAGAAACAAGAAAAGCACTGATAAAAAAAGCCTCGCCATTTATTGTAATACTTTGCGTGTTAATCTTATTATTAATCTCAATCATAAAATTTTTAGAAACACCCATTCTTCTTGCTCCAGCAGGCCCAGCACAACCAGGAGGAATAGTGGACTTAAGGGCACAAACATGCGCGGAGCAAAACAACCAAGGAATACAAAATTCTTTCTCAGAATCATGCGAAGGTGTATATCCAAACTCTTGCTCTCTTTCAGGAGATAGATTAAGCTGTCTTGACAGAATTTCAGAAACAGCGATAAATTCAAAATCAGGGACGGTAAGTGCATACGGCGGCGTTAGAATAGAATCATTCAACAATTTAATAGTTAACTGCGATATAATAGACCAAGTAATTCTTTACTACAAATTCTGGTGTTCAAGTCAAAAATGCAAGATAGGACAGCATGTCTGCACAGTCGGAGTTGACGCAAATGGCGGAGCATCATGGACAAATTCTATCATTGCTTGTTCAAATACAGAGCCATCTGGCATCTTATCTCTTGATGTAACAAACAGCGAAGCATGGTCTTGCAGTAATTTTTTCACGCCTTCCGGTGAAAGAGCCATCGCTAAGGCGCAGGCACAAAAAATAGGAGGTACTGGCTCAGATAACTGGAATTTTGATGCACTCTACTTCCAAGTATTTTATTCAGATTTAACTCTTCCCTCAATAACAATATCTTCAATCGGTGGTGATTCTTTATCGCCATATTCAATAAACGACAATACACCAGAGGCGATTATAACTACAAATGAAAACGCAGACTGCAGAGCATCATTATTAGATGAATCATACGCAGATATGGCTAATGACATTGATTGCACTGGCGACGGCACAACTTCTCATACATGTCAATTCATAGCTCCAATCCCCGATTCAGTATCACAAGAAATGCATTTCGCATGTAGAGATATTGCTGGAAATGAAAACTCGCAATTAAACAATCTAGACACAACAGTAGAAATAGATACTCTGCCTCCTTTGCAATCAGCCCATAACCCTCCTTTGAGTTCAACAATAAACACAAATTCTCAAACAATAACTTTCATTACAAATGAAATTGGTGATTGTCGCGCCTCTCTCTTAGATGAATCATACGCAGATATGGCTAATGACATTGATTGTACTGGCGACGGCACAACTTCTCATAGTTGTTCTATTTCAGGTTTATCCCCCGGCCCGGTAACAATCTATATTGCATGTCAAGATGACACAGAAGTCTCTCCAAACCAAGACACAATTGCAACAAACCAACATATCGACTACACAGTTGATGCAACTCTTCTCCAAGGATGGCCTGTAACACTGCCAGATGTTGGTTATCACACATGGTCTTCTCCTGCAGTTGCCGATATTGACAACGACGGCATACTAGAAGTTATCATTACAGATACAGACGATACTGCCAATAGTTTTTTGCATGTTCTTAATTCTGTAGGAAGCCCAAAAACAGGATTTCCAGTAGCTGGAGGACACGATGAATCCTCCCCTGCTGTCGCAAACATTGTGGGAGATCCAAACTTAGAAATTTTTGTTGGCTATGATTCTCCTTCATGGTTAGTTGCCTATTCTTCTGACGGAACAGCTGTTCCAGGATTCCCCCCAATTTCAGCTTCATCTGAAAACCATAATCACGGAACACCAACACTAATTGATATTGATGCTCCTAATGCTGATGGAATAGAAATACTTATACCAGGTCATCTAATATCTAATTTCTGGGTATTTACTCCAACAGGAGCTGACAAAACAGGCTGGCCTCAACCTACAAGAGGAATTCAAGCTGTATCAGCAGCTGTCGCAAATGTAGATGCTGATCCTGAGATGGAAATTTTTGCAGCATTGTTCGATGGTATCTATGGCTACAACTATGATGGAACACTTTTATCTGGATGGCCTGTTTTCTACCCAGCAAACACTGATGTTTGGTCACTGCCTGCTTTAGGAGACATAGATGGCGATGGGGCAGTTGAATTTATGATTCATCTTAAAACTGAAACTGGCGCCTCTGAAACCAGCAGAGTTTTTGCATATAATACTGACGGAACAGATGTAACAGGATTCCCAGTAACAATAGTTCCAGTAGGAAACCCTACTATAGATTCCAACGACTTAATAATGTCAAGTGTGGCTCTTGGTGATGTAAATGGAGATGGCATTCCAGAAATCATAGTCGGAGGATTTAATGGCCAAGTCCATGTTATAAATGGATTAGGAAGTTCACTTCCAGGATGGCCTCAAACAACTGGCAGTCAAGTAGTATCATCAGCTGTAATTGCAGATATAGATGGCGACGCTGATATGGAAATTATAATAGGAGCAAATGACGAAAGACTTTATGCTTGGCATCATGATGGAACATCAGTAAGCGGTTTTCCAAAACTACTTGATGGAAAAATTAAATCCTCCCCCTCAATTGCAGATCTCAATAGCAATGGTTTTACTGATATAATTGTGGCTACAGAAAATAAAGTGCTGTACGCTTTTTCAACTACTGGTAGTTATAGTCCTTCTAACATTGAGTGGGCAACATTGCAGCATGATTTTCAACGCACAGGTTTGTATCAAGCTCCGAATATACCTCCAACAATCACATCAATAGATACATCCTTCTCCCCATTAACTTTATCAGCGGGCACAACTAAGGATGTTGTCTTTCAATTCACAGCAGAAGATTTAGACGGAGCATCAGATTTAAATGATGCAACAGCAACCGCAACTTTCTCAAGAGCAGGTGAAACAGACAGAATGGACCCACTCTGCACTTTTATTTTAGAAACGCTTCCAAATCAAAGAACTTACCAATGCACAATCACAATGCAATATTACGACGACGACGGGCTCTGGGACATCACCGCTTCAATACAGGACAATTCAGGAACACAAGGACAAGGAACAGAAACATTTACAGTTAACCTTCTTCAAGACATTTCAATAAGCCCTGCTTTAATCAATTTCCCAACACTTGTCCAAGGTTCAACTAATATCCAATCTCTTGCAAACACGCAGATAACAAACAACGGAAATTTTAACACACCCACAGACGGGTTTGTAAGCATTATAGCTTCAAACCTCGTCGGAGAAACAAATCCTGCAGAATTTATCCCTGCTTCAAACTTTAAAGCAGTCGGCTCATCACAAGCAGGAACAGTTTGCTTATCAGGCACTTCTCTCGCACATGCAACTGCAACGCAAATACCAAGCATCTCCCTCCCAAGAGGACAAGCAGGCTCAAATATAGAAACTATTACATACTGTTTAACGCAAGTCCCGGGAGTCATAAGCCCGCAATTTTATTCAGCAACTCAAACAGCAGGTAGTCCATGGACAATAACACTTCTCGCAGCCCCTCTTCTAATAAGAAGAAAAAAGAAAAAACAAGCAATAGACAAAAATAATCTCTTAAGCATTTTAGATGAGAAACTAAAAGATAACTACAACATCACACTAAATGAATTATTAACAACTGTGAAAAAAATAAAAGAAGAAAAAGAAATTTTAACAATTCCAATATCAATTTTCAATCAAAAAATCAGTCCTGCAGAATCTCTCTGCAAATACCTGAAAGAAAACAAAAATCTCGCATACAGCCAAATATCAAAACTAATAAACAGAAATCAAAGAACTCTCTGGATAAATTACAGAAACGCGCGCAGGAAAAACAAAGACAAATTCAAAATATCAAAAGAAAAACAAATTCAAATCCCAGTTGATATTTTCTCAGACAGAAGACTAAGCATCTTAGAATCCCTCATACTTCACTTAAAAGAAAAAGGCATGAAAAATTCAGAAATATCAAAAATGTTAAACAAAGACATAAGAAATGTCTGGACGTTTTATTCAAGAGCAATGATAAAGTTAAAAAGAAAAAACTAAAGAAGATGAAAAGTAAAATTGTCTTATCTCTATAAAAGTAACAAGAAAAGTTTAAATACCAATATCATCTCAAAAACCAATGACAGAAAGAACAGAACTTTCAGATTTTGTAATTCTCCCAGCAGAAGATAAAATAATTCAACCTCCTTTAATCCCATCAGGAGATTTCGGCAGAACTCTCTTCAAGAAATACGAAGAAGCAAAAAGAACACAATACGACAGCAATCAATATTTACAACTTCAATTAAGAGAAAACGGAGAAATTGTCCAATCAACTATTTTTGATGCAACAATCATTGACGATATTATTAATGAAGAATACAAAGGTGCATTAAGAACAGCTTCTTTAGCAAATTCAGGAGATGAAAACATATTGCAAATGATAGAAGACAAACACTATGTAGATTTAAGAGCTTTAGTTTTAAGAACAGAAAAAGATAGCTTAAACAAAAGAAATAACTCTCTAATAAAATACTTAATGGAAAATCATGTTGATTTTGCAGAAATAGAAAAGAAAGGCCCTGCATTAATTCAAGGATTTACTCTCGCTCACTGGCAAGAAGATGAAACAGGATACAAATTAAAATTTGTTCCTAAAAATGGAGATAAGTTTCAAATTAGATATGACGATAGACTTTTAGAAAAATATGATCAATGGAAATTTGATAAAGTTGATAAAATTGGCATGCCAGAAGCTCTTGATAAAACAAAAGGTTCAAGAACTTGGTATACAAGAGAAGATGGCCTTTCAGGGATGTGCTTGAACTGGAACCTCGACCTCGGCTTGGACGACGGGAGTCTCGCGTATTCCAGCGGGAGCGGTCGGGTGGTTTTAGTTCGTGGCTCTGCCGCGCGCTAGCCACTCTTTAATCACTCGCCGCATGCGAGCGAACCACGCGCGAAAATTTTTCTGATGTATTGGAAAAAACCAAAAAAGAAGAGTTCTTATCTAAACTGCAAGAAATGAAAGATTATATTGTATCTATAGAAGCTCAAGTAAAATAAAATCCTTTATTCTATACAAAGTGAATCAAATAATTGAGCATTTCATTTATGTTCTCCGAATATAGCAACAGACAATTCGCTCAATTATTTTGGTCTCTCGCTATAATAATCACAAAATCCACTCTTTCACTATACCGATCTCCCAAACCAGTATCTCCGCATAGGAATTTTTCTACCTAGTTTTTAATATTATTTACTAACCGATTAGTAATTAAACGACCTGCTTGTCGAGGATAATGAGATTATGAGATTAAAAGAAGGTAATGTCAATACACTAGCTTTTAGCTATTTTTAAGTCTGTGCGGATACTACAAACATAAGAAATCTTTTTAAACAGCCAAACCCTATGAATTAAATGAAAAAGAGGGAAATCATGTCAGCTTTTGTATTAATAGTCTTGCTTTTGCCATTAACATCAGCAGGACTTTTAGATTGGATTAGAGAAAAAATACAATTAGCTCCATCAGAGCAAACAGATGTCAGAGTAAAAGTCAACGACGCCCCATCAATCCTCTCAATAGATACATCCTTCTCCCCATTAACTTTATTAGAGGGCACAACTACAGACGTTGTCTTTCAATTCACAGCACAAGATTTAGACGGAGCATCAGATTTAAATGATGCAACAGCATCTGCTGACTTCTCAAAAACTGGAGAAGCAACTCGCTCTTCTCCTCCATGCACGAGAATTTCTGAAACGCTTCCAAATCAAAGAACTTACCAATGCACAATCACAATGCAATATTACGACGACGACGGGCTCTGGGACATCACCGCTTCAATACAGGACAATTCAGGAACACAAGGACAAGGAACAGAAACATTTACAGTTAACCTTCTTCAAGACATTTCAATAAGCCCTGCTTTAATCAATTTCCCAACACTTGTCCAAGGTTCAACTAATATCCAATCTCTTGCAAACACGCAGATAACAAACAACGGAAATTTTAACACACCCACAGACGGAAGCATCCAAATTACAGCTACTGATTTAACAGGAGAAATCATTTCGGCAGAAACAATCCCTGCAATAAATTTCAGAGCAGGAGACATATCAGAATTAGCATCAATCTGCACAACAGGCGGCTCTGCACTTTCCAACGCAATTGCAACAGCAATACCAAGCATATCCCTCCCAAGAGGACAAGCAGGCTCCAACATCGGAAGCATTACATACTGTTTAACACTAGTTCCGGGAGGAATAAGCTCGCAGTTTTATTCAGCAACACAAACAGGAGGCAACGCATGGACAATCGGAATATAAAAATAAATCGCAATTCAAAAATAAAATTAACAGCTCTGCTTTTTTCAGCAATTTTGCTAATTAATATTCCAAGTATATTTGCATTCGGAATAAGTTCTCCCTATTGGAAAAACAATCCTCTTCAAATGCGTCCCGGCGAAACAAAAGAAATATCTTTCAATCTCCAAAACTGTCCTTCTCTGTCAGAGCAATGCGACAGGGAAGACATTAATGTAAATGTCTTGTTAGAAGAAGGCGAAGAAATAGCTGAAATAACATCAGGCACTCAATACACATTGCCATTCGGCACAGCAGACACAAACATAATTTTAAAAATATCTATCCCGGAAGAATCATTGCAAAATATCTACACAATAAAATTTTCAGTATCTTCGCCAGCAGATGAAGAAGGAGGAAATGTTCAGTTAGGAACAAAATACAATGTTGAATTTCCTGTGGTGGTCGCATCTCCTGTACCAGCGCAAGCTCAAGATAATGTTATTCAAAAAGAGAAAAAAGTAAATGCAACTCTAATAGGCGTAATAATAGCCATACTAATGATAATAATTTTTATTTTTGTATTGCTAAAATTAAAAAAGCGCAAGCTACCAGGGCAATAAAATTAAATAATCTCCTATCCTTCTTCAAACATGAAAAGAGGAGCAATTCAATTCTTATTTCTAATTTTTGTATCAATCGCACTAGCATCAGCGGCAACTCTAAGCCCATCAGAACAAAGCGATGTTTCAGTTCCTGTTGACAGAGATTTTCCAATAATAGAAATCCACTCTCCCCAGAACACAACTTACAATAATGCAACACAAATCCTGATAAATTTTACAATAACAGAACTCACATTAAATGCAATCTGGTATTCTTTAAATTACGAGCAAAACATAACAATATCACAGCCAATTTATCTAAATTTTTCAGAAGGCAATTATGTTTTGACAATTTATGCCAACGACAGTTTAAACAGAGTAAACTCTTCTCAAGTTAGTTTCACAATAAACAACACTATTAACTCATGCGGCGACGCTATCTGTTCCAGCCAGGAATCTTGTAGTATTTGTCAAATAGATTGCGGTTCCTGTCAATCAAATGGCGGCGCTCCAGGAGGCAGTGGTTCTGGCGGAGGAGGCGGAGGAGATATAAGCCTGCAAACACCAGACCAGAATGAAGATACAGAAATCCCAGAACAAGAAAGAAATCAAACGCCGCTAGGCAGAGAAGCAGGCAACCAAGAAGAAAAGCCAGGAATTAGAGAAACAGAAGAATCAAAAAAAACCAGCATATTTTTCATCTCAATATTGATAATAGCAATTTTAGTAATTATAATTCTAATAATTATTTATCAAGCAAGAAAAAGAAAAAACAAAAACACCGGCAGAAAACCGCTCAAGGCCACATTCCCCGGCAAAAAGCGATTTTAAATTGCCGTCTATAAAAAAATAAAGTGTTTAAAGCATTTCAGCAAAAAATAGCTCAATTGTTACAAGTTGTATAAGATAATTAATTATAACTTGCTTGTCAGACATTATTTACAATTAAATAAAAATTTAGCGCAGATTTCCACTAATCACCGAAGATAAATTATGTATTTATTAATTCTTCCTCGCTTTCTTCTTCTCTTTTTTCTCTCAAATCTTCTTCAACATTTGATTCCAAATCAACTTTCTCTTCTTTCCCTATCTTATCTTCCAACCCTTCTTTCTTCTCCTTAAATTCCAATTCTTTTCCTAAAAGCTCCCTGAACTTCTCGTTATAAACTTTAACATAAATCTCCAATTCTTTAGTGCCTGTCAAGATTATTTTCTCCTTCTCAATTGAGAACTTAGGAACAAACTTAAAGAAAATTTCAAACAAAGCCCTTGTTCTCTCCCCTTCATCCAGAACCTTTCTAACAATCACAAATTTATAATGCAGTTTTTTTCCAGCTAATGGATTGTTAAAATCAGTAACAACCCTCGCTCCGGATACCGCAATTATCTTAACAAGAAAATTATCCAAAGTCAAAACCATTCCAGGTCGAGGATTAAAATCATTTTCCCTGAACGCACTTAAAGGTATTGTCTTAACTAATTCTCTTTTTCTCTCGCCAAAGCCGTCTTTAACTTCAACATCAACTTCATATTCTTTTCCTATTTCTTTTCCTTCAAATGCTTTGTCTAAGCCGGCAACAACCATGCCCTCACCAATAACAACAATTGTTTTGTTTGCTTTAGCTTTCGGATTTAATTTCTTCAAATCCTCTTCTATATTAGAGTCAAACAATTCTCCGTTCGCATATCCACTATATTTCAATTCTATGAAATCCTTGCGATTAACAATATTTTCTATATTCATCAAACAATCATAAAAACACAGTTTAAAAACGCTTCTAAAAAATAAGCTCCCCTCGCCCAGAGATAATTATCCTATAAAACGCTTCTAAAAAATTATAAACGCATCTTCTCGCTAGCTAAAAAAATTTATAAACGCACTTTTGCACTTGTTATTATGGTTTTAAAAGTCATTGAGGCAACGCAGGCAAAACATGGAGCTACAATTTTAATTGACAACGAGCCCTACACAGTTAAATCAAACGACATAAGCAAGACAGGAAAGCATGGCGCAAGCAAATGCAGAATAGAAGCATTGGGAATTTTTAGCGATAAGAAAAAAGTTATGGCAGTTCCAGGAAGCGAGAAATTTGATGTTCCTTTAGTAGAAAAGCGCAGAGCGCAAGTCTTGTCAGTTTCAGAAAGCACAGCTTCAGTCATGGACTTGGAAACTTACGAAACAATGGACTTGTCATTCATGCCAGAACTAAAGTCTGACTTGTCCCCGGAAAAGCAGGTTGAATACTGGGATATAGAAGGCGCAAAGAAAATCATGAAAATATTATAAAATGGCAAATAAATACAGAGGACAAAAAAAGAATTATACTCAACCTATAATAAGTAATCGCAGAAACGAAGTTGATGAAGGCACACTTGTAAGACTTCCTCCTCGTGATTCAAATCGGCTTGTAAAAATAGTCAGAGAATCCGAAAAGGGAAACAGATATAAACCATCTAATAGACTTAACTAATAAACAAAATGGCAACAAAAATACCGGTCGCTCAAAAAAGACTCTTTCACAATGTCTTTGTATGCAAAAATTGCAGCAGGAAAATCAGGACGCAGGCAATAAGAGTCGTATCAAAAAAAGTAAAATGCCCCAAATGCGGCTCAAAAAATTTCAGGCCGATAAGGAAAAAATAAAATGGTTTCATTTATAGTTTACGATTTAATTTTCCTAGTATTATTTACCCTAGCTGTAGTTCTTTTTCTCTACAATAAAAGGCACAATCTAAAAAGGCAGGGTTTGCTTTATCTTTACAGAACAAAACTAGGAATCAAATTTATTGAATGGACTGCAAGAAAATTTCCGAGAACGCTGAATGCATTGCAGTATGTCGTGATAACTTCAGGATATTTATTAATGACAAGTATGATTTACTTTCTAGCAAAATTCTCTTATTTTTATATAACCTCTCCAACAGCAGCCAGAGCAATCAAAGTCCCGGTTATCCTGCCCCTTATTCCTTACCTCCCTGAAATCTTTAACCTTGATTTCCTTCCGCCTTTTTATTTTACTTATTGGATTATTATTTTAGCAATAGTTGCAATCCCGCATGAATTCGCCCATGGTATATTCGCACGCTTGAATAAAATAAGAATACACGCAACTGGCTTCGGATTTCTTGGGCCTTTCCTCGCTGCTTTCGTTGAGCCGGATGAAAAGCAAATGGAAGGCGCAAAGAAATTCCCCCAGCTTTCTATTCTGGCTGCAGGAACATTTGCAAATGTCATATTCACAATAATTTTTGCTTTGATGTTCTGGCTTTTTTTTGCAACCACTTTCACTCCAGCAGGCGCAGTCTTCAATACCTATGCCGCAGATTTAGTTCCAATATCAGGCATTAATTCAGTCAATGGAAATCAGATTATTAATTTAGCTCAAATACCGGCTTTATTAAACTCATCTTCAGAATTTGCAGAAATAAAAATACAAAACACAACCTTTTTCGCTAATCCGGTGCAATTGAGTTACGCAATAGAAAACAATATTCAGGAAATTCCTGCTGTCTTTGACTCGCCGGCATTCCGCGCGCGCCTGTCAGGAGCAATTACAGAAATTAACAGCGTCCAAATAAATAATTTCAATGACTTAAGTTCAGAGCTTAAAAGCCATGCTCCGGGCGATAAAGTAACAATAAAAACAATTCAGGAAAATCAGGAAATAAAAGAATACGAAATAGAATTGGCGGGAAATCCGACAGAGCCGAACAAAGCATTTCTCGGCATTGGCATAATTCCTCAACAATCCAGAGGACTAATAGGCTCTGTCTATAATTTCATCACAAAAATAAAAGACCCATTTACATATTACGAATCCTCTCTCGGTAATTTGGGAATTTTCATCTATCATTTATTGTGGTGGTGTGTTTTAATAAGCATCTCTGTTGCTCTTGTCAACATGCTCCCTCTAGGCATCTTTGACGGCGGGCGTTTCTTTTATCTCACAATCTGGGGAATTACAGGAAGTAAATCTCTCGGACAAAAAGCCTTCAAAGCATCCACATGGATTTTGCTTCTCTTGATAGTCGCCCTCATGGTTAAATGGGTTTTTGCTTTTATGTAAATATTTTCTTTCAATTAAAATACTCTTAGCCATAACAATAGCCAAGCCACAAGCTAATTCTTTTTTTAAAATCCCGCATTTATCAATCAATTAAAGTTTTTGAGCTAGCTTAAAAACTCAACTCCATTCTTCGTAAACGCTGTAAGTTTAATCCCAACAGGCACATTTAACAGTGCAGAAAGAAGAGCCATATGCTCTTTTCCATTTCCAGATGCAATTGACAGCCCAACTTCAAACTCCCCGTGCAATCTGCTTTTCAATTTCTCTGTAATCTCTTTCTTCAATTCAATCAATGTCTTGGAAGAATCAACACTAACGACCTCGCATTTCTCTCCAAGCTCAAAATCAGATTCGCTCTTCTCCGTATTCTTATCCCGAACGATAAAAACTTTCTCCCACTCTCCTTTCTTCACTAAAGCATTTATCTGCCCTAAATTCTCCTTATCTTGTCCCTGAAAACAAACCAATTCCATAAAACTTTAAAAAACGCTAACTTTATAATAATTGCCATACTGACTTATTTGGGTTGCTGGACTCCTAGAACCCGCTGGAGGTTATAGTAATGGTTAGAGATATTCCATTGGGAGAAATAACACTAAGAAAGTACGAAAAGCCATATGACTCTTCAAAGCGTGAGCTGATTAAAAAAGTCTGCCTTTCTCTCGGTTTGTTGCAGCCAGGAGATTCAAGAGACATTATCGTTGATATTATGCTTGTCCTTGAAGACTCAAGGAAAAATAAATCCTGGCTTTCTTCTTTTCAAATCAGAGACAAAGTTGAAGAAATAAGGAAACAAAACTCTCTGGAATCAAAAGGCCTTGCAGAATCAAATATAAGAAGGCAGTTAAAACGCCTCCGCGACACAATGCTCATTGACAAAAAAGAAAACCAATACAGAATATCAGAATTCTCGTCTTTATCAGAACTTTTTGAAGCAAAAATTGAAAATTTTTTAATACCGCAGACAATAGAAAGAATCAAAGATTATCTAGCAATGCTGGATAAAAAGCAATAAAAATAGATAAAATTTTAAATAAAAATGAGAAAAAAGAGGCAAGCAAAGAAGAATATTATTTTATCTCCAATATTCATAGTAATAGTTATCCTGCTCATTTTAGTAATTTTAGCATTTATTTTATATCTTCAGAAAAAGGAAGTTTTGCTAGTAGCCACTCCAGCTCTTCAGCCAATCTTAGCCAGAGGTGGCTTAAATATCTACACTCAAGGTATGTATTTAGACATAGATAAGCAAGCTCCTACATTTTATTTACAGCCATCAGTTCCTTATAGAATAACATTTACTCTATTAACAGATTCTAATGGCAATGCCTGTAATTCAGCTACACAACAATGCGAGTTTATTAGGGACTACACGCTTTACGACGACGGCCTGCATGATGACGGCCCAGCAGGAGACCATGTTTACGGCAATCATCTTTTATTGGATTCAGGACTACCTTTAGGCGAATACTCTCTAAGGACAAGACTTTGCCCTGACAGCAGTTGCGGATTCTCATTTGGAAGTTCAGGCAGGACATTGAAAATAGTTCCAATTATACAAGGGCAGTGTAAAGATATAATAACAAGAAATGTAGTAAACGGGTTACTGGACAATCCAAGTAATAGGAAATTAAATATTATAGTTCTCGGCGTTAATATTCTAGATTCAAGAAGCCAGCAGAACTTGCCGCTTTTGTTAGACAGAATTAATCGCGGCTTAGATTTTGATCAAAGCAATACATTAAATGAAAATTTTGCATTATTCAATGTGCCTCCAACTAAAGATTATGTAAATAAGTTTAATGTCTATTACATTGACCCAATGTACATAGGTTCAAGAAGAACAACTGATGGCGTTTCCGAGCTGTTTTTTTACGAATACATGATATCCCGCTGTCCAACACAGCTCGGATATTTTGTTACCTATGATCCTACTGTTACAAGAGCAGACGCATCTTTCCCAATAAGAATGGGAACTTCAGATACAAGACAGGGAATTTTAACGCATGAATTCGGGCACGCGCTTGCAGGACTGTCTGACGAGTATACAGAATCAGCGCGTTGCGCAAGTGGAGGACCCTCAACTCAAACATTAGGAGAAAGAATAGCAGATAATATTTACAGAGCTTCTACGACAACAAATAATCTAAATGCCTGTAAGCTAAATGCACCATGGAGTTATTTAGCAGAAAGCTGTTTTTATAATAACGCTCTCTATTATGCTAACTGTCCATCAGTTACAGTAAAAACATTATGCTATGACGGCGGTTTATATTGCTCTTCAGGGCGTTATCTCTGGCGTCCTGCTTCAAATACAATAATGAGAGATTTAAATGTGCCTTTAAGCACAGTTGACATCTCCGCATTTTGTAGGAAATTAGACTATTTATTAGGCGAGAGAAGAACAATTTGCAATCAGATTTGCATGAATTCTTGCCCACATGGTTACACCTGTCTAAACACCTGCCCTGCTGGTAAAACTTGCATAAATAACGGCGACGGTTCTTTCTGTATTACAGACCCCTGCCCTGACAACGACAGCGATGGCATTTGCAATAGCATAGACAATTGCATCTCTATAGGAAATGCCAATCAAAATGATTTGGATAACGACGGAATAGGAGACGCTTGCGACCAAGATGCAGATAGCGATGGTTTTAACACGCAATTATCGCCAATTGACTGCAATAATTTTAACAGAAACATTTTCCCAGGAGCAGCAGAAATCTGCGATAACGGTATAGATGAGGATTGCTCTGGTCAGGATTTAGCATGCCCTCCTGGCTGTATTGACTTAGACAGAGACGGCTACGGTCAAAACTGCCCTCTCGGTCCCGATTGCGACGACAATCCTTCTGATAACATTCTCAATACAGATGATGTATTCTTCCAAGGATGCCCGGAAAATCCTTCAGATTGCACTGCTGATACCTCTGCATGCGCGATTTGCATCCATCCAACAACAGCAGAGCTCTGCGACGGCATAGACAATAATTGCGTTAACGGAATTGACGAGAATCTTGTAAGAGCCTGCAGTCAGGTTTTTGTAGGACAATGTGGAATAGGACAGCAAACATGCACAAATGGCGTCTGGCAGGGCTGTCCTCTTCCTATTACAGAATCACTATCTAATCCAAATCCTTCAGTCTGCACAGATAATCTGGACAACGATTGCGACAATATCATTGATTACTGCGAATGTTCTATTGATTTAGCTTACTGGTCTCCCGCAACAATAAATGAAGGACAGCAGAGCACTCAAAGGTTTGATTATTCCAATTGCAAGGAAGATGGAATACCACAAGCATTCCAAACAACAGTTTATAGAAGCGGTTTAAATGTCCAGCTTAGCGAAGGCGAGAGTGAATTATTAGTTCCAATTTATGGAGGCTATCCTTCGTTCACTCCGCGTCCGGATTATGATTGCAATGATGTTTCTTTAGCATGCAAAAGCGCACGATATTATTTCACTACAAACAGATTCCTTCATACAGAAACAACAGCTTCTGATTATCTCACAGTTCTCTGGAATTGCGACTCTGACGGCGATTTATTCTTGGATCAATCTTGCTCAACTGATCCAACATTTAGCTTGTATTCAAACACACAATTTGACTGCGATGATGCAAATCCAAATATCTTTCCAGGGCAGGGCTGCGGAGGTGTTGTCTGCACAGATGCTGACAATGACGGCTTTTCTCTAGAAGGAGGCTCATGCGGAGCAATAGATTGTAATGATGCAAATCAGGCAATAAATCCAGGAGCAGCAGAAATCTGCGACGGCATTGACAACAATTGCGTTAACAGAATAATAGATGAAACAAATAACTTATGCGACAACGGCTTGTTCTGCGACGGAGCTGAAACATGCGGAGGCTCAGCAGGCTGCCGTTCAGGAACACCTATAAACTGCAACGACGGCATTTCATGCACGCAAGACATCTGTAATGAAAATACAGACTCTTGCGTTAACTCTCCAAATAATGCACTATGCAACAACGGATTATTCTGCGACGGAATAGAGACATGCAGCTCAACATTAGGATGCCAAGCAGGAGCACAACAATGCACATCAGTAGGACAAAGTTGCGACGAAACAAGCAATGTTTGTCGCCTTTGCGATTTAACAAATGCTTACTGGAATTCAATTAATGCGGTTCAAGGACAGCAGGTTTCATTGACAGTTGAAGGCCAGTATTGCAATGGCTTTAGTATTAATTTTGCAATGATAGAAGCAGATGATATTAGCCCAGACGAGCCTGCAAATGTAAATGCTGCTTCTTCAACATTCTCTGGAAACAGAGCAACTTCAATCTGGACAGCAGAATGGCAATGCGACGGAAATATAGGAGGAGTTTGCACATTCGGAAATCCAGAATACTTTTTCATTGCATCTATACAAGGAGTTGACACAATCAATACAGAAAATCTAGCAAATGGTTTATTGACAACAACAGCATTAAGCCCAACTTGCGGAAATAGAATATTAGAAACAGGAGAGCAATGCGACCAAGGAGCAGGCAACAGCAACACAGGAACTTGTTCAACTTTATGCACACTCACAACCTGCGGCGATGCAAGAATACAATCTCCTAACGGACAAGGCGTTAATGAAATCTGCGACAGGAATTCTCGTGCCTGCGTATCAAATAATTACAACGGAAATCAAAATTGTTTGAATAATTGTTTAGGATATAGTACTTGTGCCACAACAGAAAGTTGTGGCGACGGAGTTGTAAACGGAAATGAATTATGCGACGGCGGAGCATCAAACGGACAGCCAAACAGATGCAATCAACAATGCAGCGGAATTACAACTTCAATATGCGGAAATAACTTCGTAGAATTAGGAGAGCAATGCGACAGAACAGACAATTCAGCATGTGGCGGCGGACAATGTTCAACAGCTTGCGCATGCCAAGTCCCTCCACAGCCGGCAATACAAATTCTCTCTCTGCCAGACAGAACAAACATAACTTTAAACGCAGGAGAAAACTTAGCAAATATTACAATTATGTTTAATGCAATAAGTTTCACAGTTGGAGGAAAAAGCTCTCCGCATTTACATTTCCAGTTAAGTAATGTTCCTGCTTACTCTTTCTCTGAAGAATTTATGTTCTACAATTCTCCAGACAATATTGTTGAATTTAATTTAAACTCTGGAACAACGCAATATGCAACTTGGATTAATAGCAACACAATTAGATTTAATAATATTCCAACTGGCGAGCATGTTCTAAAGGCACGTTTAATGGACAGCTCCCATGCATTTTTAGGAAATCCAGGAGCTGAAACAAATATTACTTTCAACATTATTCGCTTAGCTTATTGCGGCGACCTTGTCTGCAATTCAGGAGAATCTTGTTCTTCATGTCAGCAGGATTGCGGAAGCTGCCCTCAACCGCCTTCTGATTCTGGGGGCGGCTCTTCAGGCGGCGGTGGCGGCTCTTATATTCCGCCAAGAACTACAAGACAGCAGGAAGATGAAATTATTGATATTCAGCCACAGCAGCCCGAAACAATCTCTAATGAAGATATTCCAGAAGAATTGCCAAGACTAATTCTTAGCAACGAAGTTTCCTCTATTTCAATAACTTCAGATACGCAAATAATTTTAGAAATTCCAGACTTAGATATAGCATATATTTTATCATTAGAAATCCAAGAAAGAAATGCAATTCTTAGATTCCTAAATGAAGAATATTCTATTCCAGAAAACGAGATACTCCGCATAAAACTCGACGACAACGAAATATATGCAAGTCTCACGAAGATTAACGACGGAGAAAGAGTTTTCATCGCTAGCTTAAATGAAAATGCAATATCAAGAGAAATCGCACAAAGAAGAAATATAAACTATATCCAAGTCGCAATAATAACATTAGCAATTATAGCAATCTCGTTTATTGCAATATTAATGCTAAAAAGACGCAGGAAAATAAGATGATAAAACAGAATCAAAAAAATTTAAGCACAAAACCCAAAAACTTAAAAACCCAATATTTTTTATACATTTACTACTTCTTATAACTTAAGTGGTAGTGGAACATAAGCAAGATGATATTCATCATTAAAGTTACAACAAACAAAGAAGAAAAATGCGTTGAATTAATTAGCAAGAGAGCGCTTAAAAAACAGCTCAATGTCTTTTCTGTTATAAGGCCGCACGGACTAAAAGGATACATTATATTAGAAGCTGAAGACAGGGAATCAGCAGAAGAAGCAGCTTTTAATCTTCCGTACGTCAAAGGAATTCTAGGAAAAAAAGTTGAATATGAAGAGATAAAAAACATGTTAGAGCCGAAGATAGAAGACTATAAGATAGAGATTGGAGATATAGTAGAAATCATCGGGCACACATTCAAGGGCGAAAAAGCGAAAGTAACGAGAATAGACAAAGCAAAAGGAGAAGTCGTTGTTTCTCTGCTCGGTGCATCTGTCCCAATCCCAGTTACAGTAAAAATGGACAGCGTTAAAGTTATAAGGCGTGAAAAATCAGAAGAAGAATCCCAGGAGGAAGATAATGAAGTTTAAATGGTTGCTGGAATTCCTAGAAACCCGCTGGAGGTTTGTAGAATGAAAGTTAAATTAATTGTTGACGGCGGAAAAATGCAGCCAGGCCCTGCTGTTTCACAGCAGCTCGGCCCGATGGGAATAAATTTAGGAAAAGTAATATCAAAAGTCAATGAAGCAACATCCGGCTTTCAAGGAATAAAAGTCCCTGTTGAAATAGATGTAAATCCAAAAACAAAAGATTTCTCTGTGCAAGTTTTCTCGCCTCCGGTTGCGGAATTAATAAAAAAAGAACTCGGCATAGAAAAAGGTTCAGGCCAGCCAAATACAATAAAAGCAGGTAATATCGCAATAGAATCTCTGATAGCAATAGCGAAAACAAAAATGCCAAATCTTTTAGCAAACGATTTAAAATCTGCTCTCAAGCTTGTCGTCGGGACATGCGTTTCCCTCGGCGTTTTAGTAGACAGCAAAGAGCCGAAAGAAATAGAGATTGAAATTGATAACGGTATTTATAACAAAGAAATAGAAAATGAAATAACTGAACTATCAGAATCAAAAAAAGCAGAACTCCAGAGTTTCTTTGCAGAAATAAAAGCTAAGCAGGAAAAAGCACAGAAAGCAGCTGAAGAAGAGGCAGCCAAGAAAGCTGAAGAAAAACCAGAGGAGCAGAAAGCAGAAGTCAAAGAAGAAAAGAAAGCCGAGCCAAAGGAAGAAAAGAAGCCAGCAGAAAAAGAAAAAAAGAAGAAATAAAACCATTTCTAGAGATATAACTAAACTTTTAAACCTTGAATTCCGAAGATATAACAGGGGATGTGGGCCAACCTGGTTAAGCTTACTGCTTTGGGAGCAGTCGATCCCGGTTCAAATCCGGGCATCCCCATTTATGCGATAATTTAAAAACCTCTCTAAACCCCAAATAACATCATGGCATCAAAAACAAAAAAAATCAAAGCATTCGGAAAATTCGGCGCAGGCTACGGCGTCAGAGTTAGAAGAGAATACAATAAAATAGAAGCCCTTCAAAGAAAAAGACAGCCCTCGCCTTTCTACGAAAAAGCAAGAGCAAAAAGAATAGCCTCAGGAATTTGGAAATGCCAAAAAACAGGAAAAATCTTCGCAGGCCCTGCCTATTTATTGAAAGAGCAGAAATAATAATTAAAGTAATTCTTTAGTTCTGTTCTATCTATTTTCTTTAAGCCAGCGAGCTATTGTTTTATATCCAATAAAATCTCCCTTTTGTATTCCTGCCATAAGTTCATGAGATCTACCTTGCTTATCAATATGCATAAAACTTTCTTCTGTATGCAATTTGTAGGCAATAGGTAATCCTTTTTCATCGTATTCTACCTCAAAAGTCCTTTGTCCATCTAATATACGGGAAATAGCTTGTTTTCCACTTATATATCCCTCATTTTCAGGGTCTGGAAAAACAAGTTTAATAAGATCTGTTAAATCTCTGCCTAGAGCTGCAAATTCAGAAACGGCATGCATGGCTAGAACTTGATCAAGATCCATTGCAGAAATAGACGCGCTCTCTTTTTTCCTCTGATGATATTCTTTAGAAATACGACTTACATAGCCTCTAAATTGTTTAGAGCTAAAAATAGCCTTCATAAGGTTTCCTGCATTTTCTCCGATATTTGGCATAGTGAAAAGATTGTAAGCTCCTGTTTAAATATTTATATGTAATATCCTTTTTGTAGTACACCAATCTGCAAAGCTAATTTTTTATAAACCAACACATTTAAAAATCCCTCGTTCTGTATTTTGCAATGACACAATACAAATGCTTCAAATGCGAGAAACCAATAAGCTCAAAATCACTTGAGAAAAGATTTGTCTGCCCTCACTGCGGCTCAAAGATTTTCTATAAGCCGAGAGATATAGTAGTTAAACTAAAGGCAGTCTAAATCAATGGACAAAGAAATACAAAAAAAAGTGCAGGAGCTTCAGGTTTTTGAACAACATTTGCAATCTTTTTTAGCGCAAAAGCAGATGATTCAAATGGAATCAAGCGAGACGATAAACGCGCTTGAAGAATTAAAAAAAACAAAAGACGAAGTTTATAAAATAATTTCAGGTATCATGATAAAAGCCGACAAGGATTCTTTATTAAAAGAATTAGAAGAAAAGAAAAAATTATCTGAATTAAAAATAAATTCAATAGAAAAGCAGGAAGCGCTGATTGAAAAAAAAGCTAGCGTATTAAGAAGCGAAATTAATTCTGTAATGAATGAAGAAAAAAAAGCAAAACATAATTAATAATTTCATTAATAATTCTATCATCGTAAAAATCCAAATGTTATACAAAGTGAATCAAATAATTGAGCAAAATGTCACTTTGTATATCGAGAGAACAAAAAGTTTGCTCAATTATGGATAACTGCGTAACTTATAGCGTATATCGTCGCAGTTTTCCAGATAGAGAACTGCAAAATAAATAAGACATAAGCCATGCAGTTCTCTATATTTTGGTCTCTCGCTATAATTAATCATAATACTTCTCATAGTAGATGTCAGCTATTTTAAAATACCCATCGTCTTTCACTAACAATGCCTCTCGCTTTAATTTTTTATGGGGAGAAGCGTATTATTCGCAGTTTCAAAAGATAACCAAGAGATTACCTTAATTTCTTGTGATTTCTCATCGTCCTTTACTAAAAACTAATTTTCAAACCTAACTAATCCATCAAATTATCATTTGTCATGTCTGCAAGAACTAAATTTTTTACCAAGCTATTTATTTCTCTCGCTATAATAATATTTATATACCCTCTTTAATACAATTCATTATGGCTTTTGATATTAAAAAATTTTTTGGTGGCGGCGGCAACGAAGAGGATTATGTTGAAATTGATATTGATTCTTCAGAACCAAAGGAAAACAAAGTAAAAGTCAAGCCATATGTTCTTAGAAGCTTTGAAGACACAAATGAAATCCTAAATTCTTTAAGAGAGGGCTACACAATAACAATTATTGACATCAAGCCATTAAAGTCAAAAGACATCATAGAGCTCAAGCGCTCAATATCAAAGATAAAAAAGACAGTTGAAGCTTTGGAAGGATCAATTGCCGGATTCGGCGACAACACAATAATAGCCACGCCTTCTTTCGCAGAAATCAATAGAGAGCCGCAGGCATCCTTAAAGAAAGAAAGAACTGATTTTATTAATGAATAATTTTTTATTTTGGCGATTAGGTAATTTTCGGACCAAAAAATAGCTAACTTGTTATATATACAAAGTGAATCAAATAATTGAGCAAAATGTCACTTTGTATATTCGGGAGAACAAAAAGCTTGCTCAATTATTTTGGTCTCTCGCTATAATAACGACGATAATTAATAATAGAATCTCTGTCATATATTGCTAGTAATTTGAAATCATCATTTATAGGTATTTAAAGGCTTATAACGGCTAAAAATCAAAAAAGTTATCTCGGATCGGCTAATCACCTTTATTTTTTATCTTCAATTAAAACTCTCTCCAACACAGCAATATACTTAAAACAAATTCATGTCAAAATAAAAAACCTAGCTCTTTGCAATCGCAAAAACCATTTTCAATGCAACAACAATAGTAGAAGGCACAAACAAAAACATCAAAGCCCCAAGAACATTCGTAATCAATTTGTTGACATTCACAACGCCGAGAATAGCAGCGCTTAAAACTCCGCCTTGAAGTCCTGCAAAGCTCACAATGACAAGGGAAACAGACGCGAACAAAAATGTTTTAACATCTTTTTCAGCAACAAAATATCCAACTACTAGCCCTAATATAGATAACAGCCCAAGAATACTTTGATTTAAAGTCTGCTTTCCACTCGCAATAAAAGTAGCCACAAATCCGCCGGCAACTGCCAGAATAATGCCGAACAAAAAAGCCCACGCACCTATAACATTCTCTCTCGCTCTAATCGCCATCTTCGCACCTCTTATTCATTCTAAACAGATAACTAAAAACTATTTAAATATATCCAGAAAAACAGCAGAAAATTTAACTACTCTTTAAAGTAAAAGATTAAGCGAAAGGTTTAAATACCATAGTAATCGCAAAGTTACAACATGAAAATCAAAAAACTTTCATTGGGAATTTTTGCATTTTTGACATTTGCATTTGCAATCTTATTTTTAGCAAGTTCAGTAAGCGCTCTTAGTTTCGGAGCTCCTTCAAATCTTCTTACAATTGCAAACAATCAAGCAACAATTACATTAACAAATGGAAATGTGACACAGAATATTGCATTATCAATAAATAACATACTGGACGGCACAAATTCAGTGGTATTCACTTTAACGCCTTCTTCTCCAATCACAAATCTTCCAGCAGGTCAATCGGTTCCTATTAATATAACAACCATTACAACAGGAAATCTCAAATTTGGCAAGCACACAACAACACTAACAGCAACAGGTTCTGCAAACGCAAGCGAAACAGCAACAGCACAAATAACATTCGTCAAATCATTTTGCGCAAGAGGACCAGTAGGAGGCAATCTCGTTATTAATTCAGTTGATATAGAAAATTCCGGAGATGAAGATGACGAATGGAGACCCCTAGACAAAGTAGAAATAGAAGTAGAAGTTGAAAACACGGCAGAGGATGACATAGACGACATAATTGTAGAGCTCGGCTTATTTGATTCCACAGGAAGAAACCAGGCAAATGACTTAGACTTTGAAAACACAGGAGAAGAAGAAATAGACTTAGGAAACTTAAATGACGGAGACGAAGAAACAGTAACATTTACATTCCAAGTTCCTCCAGACTTTGAAGCAGGAAGCTACAAGCTTGCTGTGAAAGCATTCAGCGATGACACTGGAGAATCAAGAGAATGCACAGACACATCAGAAGATCTTGACGAATCATTCTTTGAAAACATTGATGTTGAGAGAGAAGACGACGAAGGAAAGTTCATAGCATTTGACAACATAGAAATAACACCTGACCAAGTTACATGCGGAGATGCAGTTACAGTCAGCGCTGATGTATTCAATGTTGGCGACGACGAACAAGACCAAGTCAAGGTAAATTTAGTAAACTCTGAATTAGGCGTTAGATTAGAAAAAGAAATCAGAGAAGATTTAGATGAAGGCGACAAGACAGAGGTCAGCTTCTCATTTGTAGTTCCAGAAAAATTAAAAGACAAGCTTTACATTCTAGAACTTGACGCAAACTATGATTACAGAAATGGAAATTACAGAGAATCATCTGACGAACCTACAAGATACGGGCTTAATGTTGTCGGCTGTGAAGGGCAAATGGAAGAACCAACATCAGGCAGAATAGCATCAATTTCAGCATCTCTTGATTCAGATGCAAAAGCAGGAGAAGAAATGATTGTCAAATCTATAATAACAAACTTAGGAGAAGAAACTTCAACATTCATCATATCAGCATCTGGCTTTGAATCATGGGCTCAAATCAGCTCAATTTCAGAGAGAATCCTAAGCTTAGACGCAGGCGAAACCGAGGAGATAACTCTTGTCTTTGATGTGAATGAAGACGCGTCTGAAGAACAATCTTTTGTCTTGGAAGCAAGAGCAGGAGAGAATGTTGAAACAAGAGAAATAGCAGTAAACATAGAATCAGGCGAAGAAGCCCCATCAACTCCTCAATTTAACTTCGGAGACAATAACTTGCTTTGGATAATCGGCATAATCAATGTAGTTCTAATAGTTTTGATTATAGTTGTTGCTGTGAGAATTTCACGGAGATAATTGTTAAAATGGCAGAAGAAAAACTTTTCCCTAAAGATAGAATCTTAACAGCTTCTGCAAGAGATTATGTTGAATCTATTGGAAGGTCAATAAGAGATTATAAATTAATCGGGGTTCAAAAAATGACACATTATACCCATGACCTTGCTTCATTCTGTATTGATCAAATTCCTGTAGGTACAGAAGTAATTACAGATTATAGATTTACCAATAGGGAAGCTGACTCAACAATAGCATGGGCCTTTATGGCTGGCACAGCCCTTGTTCCTAGAGAAACTTACCATCCATTTCAGGACATAAGTGAAAAAGTAAGAGTATAATTGAAGAGAGTTTTAAATGAAATTAAATAACAAACCATTTCTACAATCTCTAACAATCAATAAATCTTTAAATCTCTTCAACTATCTATTTAAATGAAGAAAAAAGAG
>CAYJQP010000001.1:24429-28726 GCA_964372385.1 Candidatus Woesearchaeota archaeon
CAATCAATAAATCTTTAAATCTCTTCAACTATCTATTTAAATGAAGAAAAAAGAGGCGTTAAATATAATCTTCCGTTATCTCATTCTCATCTTGCTAGCTCTTCCCGGCTTCTACATCTTCTATGTGATATTCACACCTCTGACAGTTTACTCTGTCTATTTCATAATTAAAATAATTTACAATTCAAATGTAACTCTGCTAAAAGACAATGTAATCTTTCTCCAGAAAGTTTTGATTAACATAATCCCTGCTTGCATCGCCGGTTCGGCTTACTATCTTCTATTGATTTTAAATTTATCAACGCCAATGCAGATAAAAAAACGCGTTAAAAGTTTATCATTTCTAATAATATCATTTCTAATATTAAACATAGCAAGAATAACTATTTTTGCAATTTTATTTGCAGTAGGATTCAAATATTTTGATTTAGCTCACAAATTTGTCTGGTATTTCGGCAGCATTGCTCTTGTTTTAATACTTTGGTTTGTCAATATAAGAATATTCAAAATCAAAGACATTCCTGTCTTCACAGATATGAAAAAGCTCTTCAAAGACGCAAAAAGTTAATACTCTCTATAATGAAAATAACCTTCCCATAATTAGAATCTTATCCTTTAAATTAATTTTCAAGAATTTTTATCCAATGATTTTACTACCTTTCATAACAACTTATCCATAAAATTCTTTATAAACTCTTAATCTCTCAATTCACAAACAAAATGGTAAATTTTTCAACGCTCCTAGATTTTTTAATAAATCTTGATAAATATCTTGGAACAATAATCCAGAATTATGGCACATTTGCATATGTCATCCTATTTGCAGTAATATTCGCAGAAACAGGATTCGTCATAACGCCTTTTCTTCCGGGCGATTCTTTAATATTCATTGCAGGCGCACTTTTCTCTTCCAGAGGAATAGTAGAAATATTTTTTCTCTTTTTGTTGCTGTCCTCTGCCGCAATTTTAGGCGATAGTTTTAATTATTGGATTGGAAAATATGCTGGGAAGAAAATATCATCAAATAAAAAATTAGTGAAGAAAAAATATCTGAAAAAAACAGAGGAATTTTACAAAAAGCACGGCGGGAAAACAATTATCTTGGCAAGATTCATCCCAATAATAAGAACATTTGCTCCATTTGTCGCAGGCATAGGAAAAATGGATTATATAAGATTTTTGGCATTTAATGTCGTCGGCGGAATTATTTGGGTAGGCACATTCACATTTGCTGGCTATTATTTCGGCAGAATAGAATTTGTAAGAGAAAATCTTTCATTTTTTATTTTCTTTATAATTTTCTTATCTATCGTTCCAGTCTTCGTAGAAATTTTCAGGAATCGTGCGAAGCGAAGCGTTAACAAAAAAAGAGTTTAAGAACCCCTTTGTGCAGGCTAGTGACTTATTACACCACTTAAATAATAAGTAACTTCATCATCAGCTTTGTCTTCTATAAATAAGATTGTATAATAGTTTATCTAGATAATAGAGTAGATAAGAATATCAGTTAGTAATAAAATTTGCACATAAAATAAATGTAAATTACTGATATAAAATGTCTGTGTCCTGCACAGTTTAAGAATCCTCTTTAGCTTTAAAAAGCGCATCGCGCTCTGCTTTTCTCTCTCGCGCATCAAGAACTGCTTTAACTTGGAATTTTTCAATCGCCTGCAAAACCTCGCAGTTAGCAATACTTATGACTGCGCAATTATCATTCTTGTATTCTATTTCTGTTTTTTCTCCGCCTTTAACAATTACAACAACATCGGTGGGCTTTGTCTCGCATGTAGCATACTCAACATTAACTTCTTCGGCAATTGTCTCATTAGGAGAGGCCCCTTTAACTCTAAGCTGATTGTCTGACAAAAAGGAAGACAATTGCGAGATGCCAACGCTTCCATATTCACATCCAACTAATCCAGCAGGGTCAACACTAACATAAACTGTATTACCCAAGGGAAATTCAACTCCATCGTCAACCGCACTGCCCGTAATAGGAACATTATTTTTTCTCGGGTCATTTCTCAAATACAAATTATATTTAAACAATTCATTTCGCAAATTAAAATAGTAATAATGATGAAAAACAGGGATATCTCCAAATTTTGTTTTTGTAAAAGTTAGCCCTTCATATTCAAATTTGTTCAAACTCTGGAATATATAATAAGATGCAAAGAAAACCGCGACTAAAAAAGCCATCATGCCTAAAACAATGTATATCTCTTTATTTCTACCTTTAGACTTTCTAGCTTTCTTCTCACTTTCTTCTCCTTCTTCTTTTCGCACTTTTTCTTTTTTAATTCTCTTTTTTGTTTTTGCAGCCATATCTTCTTTTACATTGCAGGGATTTTAAATATTTCTATAGAGGACTAATAAGTAGAATCCTATGATGTCTTTCATAGCTATAAACATTATGATGCCAACTAAATCTTTATTACACTTGATATCCTTAGCAATCAAACCATTTTCAGTGTGAAAATTCTAAAAAATCTAAATTGTATAAAGGCAGGAAACCACACATGATTTATTTAAAACTATGTAGCCGCAGTTAGAAAAACAATTAGGAAGATAGTCAAATTCTTCATTCAATTCTTTTATTTTTTTGGAGTTTAAGTATTCTTCTATCTCTTCTTTGGAATATTTTCCTTTTATATCTTCAAAAAGAATAAAAGCAGTCTGATCTCTCTTTTCTTTGCATGTAAAAATGCAGTCTTCAACTATTGAATTTTTTACATTTGGAAGAAGAGGACATGCAGCAACACACTCATTAAAATAAATCAATGATGAATTAAATGCCCCAACATAGTAATCAATAAATTCACTTTTCTTTTCGTTGAAGAATATTGCATTTCCTGTAATTGATTTTATTCGCAGGTAAAAAATTAAGAAGGCAAGACATAGCAATACAATTACTAAAACAATCCAAATTATTTTTTTCTTTTTTATTTCTGCCATTTTTATATAACTCTATGAATTAAACAACTTATAAATAAAAGCATCAGCAGCCGCCATGTCTCCTTCTATGAAAACACACATATCTTCCTGATAAACCCTTCCTTCACTACTTTCCCTCCAAACAATTAAGTTTCCATCAGTGCAATTCCTTTCAGGCAGGTTTTCCTCGCAGACACCATAGCAAGCTTCCTGCATCCTTGAAGAGAATCTTCCCATTGTAATAGCTATCTCTTGTAAAATGCCCTGATTTTTTGCATCTATGTAAAGCACACTTCCAGAATAATCTTCTGGCTTTTTATCAATTTCAACAGTTATATTCTCAACATCTTCATACGAACTTATTAAACTAATATATTGCCCGCCATACTGAAAATTTATCTTCCCTGTTTTTCTCACATTATCTTGAGGTAATTGTGTTTGCTCTCCAGAATCCTGATTTACTCCAGAATTAGAAGAAGGATTAAAAATAAACGCAAACCCAAGCGTGCTAAAAACCATCAAGAAAAGCATTGTCAAACTTAGGATTTTCACATTTCTTTTTCTCTTCCTTTCGTTCTCTTCTTTTGTTTCTATTCTTCTCATAATAATTCAAATAAAAGAGATTTTAAAAATTTATCTCATTCAAGATTTCCTTTTGAAGAGATGAATTTTCTAATAATTCTCAACAAAAAACTTCTCTTAAGAGAATAGCTAATGAACACAATCAATAAGCCCGTGATAATTAACTAATCGTTATACACATCGATTACCGCATTTTATTATTAACTTTTCCGCATAATTTAATTTATTCAATTATACCCTACAGCTTGCTGCAGTTGGGTTCTTGATTTTTTAGCAAAAATTATTCTCTCAAATAACAACATACACCACACTCAATATCATAAAATAAAAATAATAAAAAAAGAAAAAAAAGAAAATTTCTTTGTAAAATCTCCTCTTTCTAAGCTGTCGCTGTTGCATCGGCTTCTTCCATTACAGCTTCAATAGCTGTTGCAGAAGTGCCTTTGTATTTCTTGCCTACTGTTGTATCAACAGGTTGTGTTGTCAATGCCCTTGCAGCATTTGTTGTATCGCCTGCGTTATATCCCGCAACTAATGTAGCCACTTTTCCTCCTGTTCTTGAGAAGGTCTGGATTAAATATTCTCCAGCGCCAGTGCCTGTAGCTGTAGTCCATTCTGCTCCGCATGTTGGTGAAGAAACACCTAACAAGCTTGCAGCAACACTGTTAACACAACTTCCGCCTATTACGATTAGACTCTTGCCCGATACACTTCCTACTTCTACTTCTGTATCAGCGACTGCAACACTGCCGAGTTCTCTGACTCCTGTTGCTCCGCCACC
>CAYJQP010000002.1:0-24677 GCA_964372385.1 Candidatus Woesearchaeota archaeon
ATTTTTGGGAAAATTATAGAGCTATTAAGGGCAGGTTCTATTTTATCATTTTTAAGTTAACAAGGCAGATGTTGGAAATATTTATATTGTTCCTTGATTAGAGATTTAGATGGCAGAGGAAGTTGTGACAGGCGGGCTGATGAAATTTAGATATGACAAGAGAGAAAAGACTTCTGAATTGAAGTCTGAAGAAAAGAGAGAGATAAGAGATGCTTACGATAAGCATTATGAGAAGAAAAGAAAGGCGAGAAGGAGAAAAATGATGCTTATCATTCTTGTTTTAATTATTTTGGCGGGAGGATTATTGGCTTTTTTTCTTTCTTAGATTTTTGAGTCAAATCAACGTCCCCGCAAGGACTCGAACCTTGGACCCCATGGTTTCTATAAAATTTTAACAGCCATGTGCTCTACCAGCTGAGCTACGGGGACTTAGAATTTTGAGATAAGTTAGTTATTTAAAAGTTATTGTTTGGGTTTTTTTTATTGCTGGTAATTAGCGGAAATGCAGACTAATTTTTTATTTTTTAGCTTTTGCAGATAATGTTATAAATAATGATTTTGAATTATAAATAATATTTGACAAGCAGTTTGTAATTAATTATCATCTACATTATTATGCTTGCGGATTTGCTAATTTTTTCTTCTGGATTTTTTCAAAATTTAAAATTTTTTGCAATAGATTTATAAAGAAGAAGAACTTTGTTAAATTATAAAATTGAAAGAGGTGCACTTGATAAGACGATGAAAAAGAGAAAATCAACGAAAAAGAAGTCGACTAAAAAGAAAGCAAGCAAGAAAAAAAGAAGATAATCTCTAAAATTTTAATTATTTTTATTTTTAATTTATGTCTTTAGTGTTGTATAAACGCCCTGATTTTGTTTTTTCAAGATATCTGTAAGTGTTTGATTGTTTTGAGCCTCTGATTAGGTTTGCTAGAGCGGTGATGAGTTCTTCTATTGATTCTGGACTGCCGATTAATCCTATTTCGTTGTTTTTAATAACGAGATGACAGTTTGTTATGTGCTCTATTGTTTTTTTTGTTTTTCCTTTTGTGCCAATTACTCTTGCTCTGACTTGCTTTAGATTTTTTTTCTTTGTGAAGTTTTTTATGTTTATAATGCGGAATTGCATTTCCTGCTCTTTTATGAGGAGTGCTTTTCTCGCCGAGAAGCCGAAATTAATTGCGTCAAGCACTTGTGATGCTTCGTATTCGTCTATTGGATTTTCTGAATGGACAACGACTTTTTTTCCTTTAATCATGAGTTTTATGTTTAGCTTTTTTTCTAAGAGAGTTAAATTTCTTTTCAATTCAGAGGTTTTTTGGAAGTATAGAGTTTGCATTTTTATTGTATTTGTTATAAGAGAATGTTGTTTTTAATTTTTTGTCTGCTGTTTAAATTAGAATGATTGTGAAAGGAACGTCTTGTATTTTATCTATTGACTTTTTTGTTATTATTCCTGCTTCAATCGCTGTTTGAATTGATTTTTTTCCTACGATGTTGAATGTTGCATCGTTGTCTGCGTGCAATTGAAGGAGTTTGATTGCTTCTTCTTTTGTTACTTTTTTGTCTTTGTAGAAATTCTCCCTGCAGTCTAACTGGCGTTTTCCTTCTTCAAATTTTTTTCCAATTATGTCTGCGTCGCACAATGCGACGACACTTCTGTAGGATTCGTGGATTTTGATGTACATTTTACAGCGAATATTTAATTGGGGATTTCGCGCCGCAGGCAAGGCAGTGCTTCAACTTTATACCTCTTTCTGATATCTGCTCTGTGTCAGGCTTTGTGCAGACGGGGCAGAGCACAAACTCTTTTGCGTAGAGCTGTATTTTCTCGTTTACTTTTGCCGAATTTAATCTGGAATTGAGAATAAGAGAATTATTCTGGAGCTTTCCGAAAGTCGCGAGCTCTCTTTGCAGGAATTTTATTAAGTGCTCTGTTGGGCGTCTTAGATAGGATGAGATTGATGTTATGTTTGTGATTACTGTATTTTTTCCTGAAACCTGGCCTTCAACTTTCGGGATTTCAAATCTGTCAGATGAGGTTTTGACTAGTTTAACCTGCGAGTAAGCTTTTTTCAAGAGTGTTTCGTAATCAAATTCCTGCATTTTAATGGGAGAAAGATAGGATTTATAAAGATGTTTATTCTTTTTTTTTTATGACATTCAATATTAAAAATCTTATTTTGGGAATTGGAATTTTTGTAGTTTATTTGTTAATGCTGGCTTATGGTATAGAGGCTTTTTATCCCTCACCTAAGTATGAAGACTTCTGTAAGACCTACGAATCCGGTAGATATCCTGTAAAGGCATATGATCCTGGATTTGCTAATAATTGCACATTTTCTAGGGAGCTGCAAGAAGCTCAGGATCAGTGCTATAGAGATGGGGGAACGCCAATTTTTGAGTATGATGACAACGGTTGTACAGTTACTGTTAGAGAATGTGATTATTGTAATAAGGAGTTTAATGAAGCTAATAATGTTTATACTAAAATTGTATTTATTATTTCTATTATAGTAGGAATAATTACTTTAGTTTTTGGATATGGGATTTTTAGTGTTGAACCAGTAGGAAGCGCGCTGATGGCATCTGGAGTTGGTGCAATATTTTATGGCAGTGTTAGAAACTGGCAGAATTTGAGTGATGTGCTAAGGTTTTTGCTGCTTTTGATAGCTTTGATTTTGTTGGTGTGGATTGCTTTGAGATTGAACAAGGAAAAGAAGATGGGGTTTTTTGCGAGGATGATGAAGAGGTAATGAATGAGATCTAAACTCATAATGTTAAAGCTTACATTAGAAGAGTTAGGGCTAATTAGTGATTGGGAGAGAGTTAATTCTCGTTTAATTTTGGAGGTACTTGAGGATATGTGGAGAAGAGATGTATGGGATTTTGGGTATAAAAAATATCCTGATGCAGAAGGAGATATTTATGGGCCATTTTTGGGAGAGGATATTAATGAAATTGTGTTTTCTGTAAGCTCTGATGAGTTTTTCTGATGACTATGAACTTAGCGAGAATTATCACAGGATGTTGCTCGATTAGATGAAAACAAAAAATTATAATAGATTAGTTGGGAAAATTAAGATGAATACTTTTGAAAAAGCCAATTAACCCAAATACCTCAATTTTCCCGGGCGGGGTTCGTAGGCAATCGCGTCTTCTATGAGTTTTTTAATTTCTTTATTGATAATTTCAGGCGGCTCTTTTAATTCAAGAATTATTTTGTCTATTTCTATTCCGTTGTCTTTTTCCGCGTCCTTTATTATTTGTATTATTTTGTCTTTTAGCTCAAGAAGTTTTTCTTTCGGCATGGATTTTGGCTGAGAGGCTTCTTTTTCTAATTTTCTTACTAAAAGAAAAGCAGGATCTTTCTTTTTGATAATTTCCGGCGTTATGTAAACCTCGTTATTCCAGTATCTTAATAATCCGATTATGAGGATTGTGTCGCCCTGGTTTAAATCTGAGAATTTTTCTATATCTTCTCCGAATGTTTTCACGCGGATTTGGCCTGTTGCGTCGTCTAAAGTTACAGAAGCGTATTTTTTTTCTCCGTCTTGGACGAATTTGTCTACTATGTTTGCTATTATGTTTACTCTTACAATTTCTTTGCTGTTTATTTCAACAAAACGAAGGCGGTCGTTTTCAACAATTTGCTTTCCGGCGAGGATTTCTCCTATTCTAAATTTGAAAGCGATGCGGCGTTTTAGCTGTTCTATTGAAGGATAATTGGGTTCTGTAAATCTTTTTGGAGGAGTTGTTTGGTCTATTTCCTGCTGGTTTGATATGACCTCTTTTTGATTGTCCATATAAAGTTTTGGAGAATTGGGTTTAAATGTTTTTGTGGGGTTGAGAATATTAATAAAATTCTATTTTTTGCTGCTGGAAAAATATTGCCTGTTTTTGAATAAATAGATGAAAGCGAGCAATAAGAGAATAAAGAAAAATCCGGAAATTGCTGAGTAAATTATTTTAGCTTGAATGATTGCCTGCTCTGATAAATCTAAAGGAATGTTTAATTTTTGCGCTATTTCTGAGAGAGGAGCTGTTAATTCGATTACTGAATTTATTAAAAGAATCAGAGCATAAAAGCCGAGAAATATTAGGAGGGACTTCCTGCCGCTTCTTCTGTGAATTGCGATTATTAGGGCGATTGAAATAATAAATAATGCAATATAAAACAAAAGAGACGCAGAAGATTGAATTGTAAAACCTGCAATTACAGCAGTCCTGTTGGGCCTTATTATCATGCTTATGAATTGCGCAAATGCGCTGATGTAAAATACAGTAAGAATAATTTTTATCCCTGCCGGCATTTTTTTATGGTTCATCTTAAATTTTTTGAATAAATCCTTGTTTTGGACGGAAGATATCTCCTATTTTTGACAACTGTTCAAGGGCTTCTTCTAATTCTGTTTTTGATATCTTGTCTTCTAATGCTTTTTCAAGCTCTTCTATTGGAATTAATTTTCCTAATTTTGATTCTAATTGAGATAGAGTTTCTTTAACGAAGAGGATTTTGCTTCTTTTTGATGATGTAATGCCTGTTGTCATTCTGTCTATGTCAAAAGACTGCGTTTCCTCGTCGTAGCCGACTTGAGACAATGAAGTTTTTAGAAGGTCTATTGCTTTTTTTGCGTCTTCTCCGAGGACTTTATCGCGTAGATGGAGCTTTGCGTGCGCTTCTGCGAGACGGACAATTCCTTCTAACTGCCTTGCTGTTATCGGAATCGGTTTTATATCAGAATCTGATTTTATTGATTGATTTCTTAGTTTTACATAGAAGTTTTTTATTTCTTCCACTGCTTCATTTGTTAATTTTGGATGGACTTTTTGTTTTGCATAAGCAATGTATTTTCTTAAAAGCTTTGGCTCTACAACATCTCTTATTATTTCCTGCTTGTGCTCTTCTAAAACATGTGTTGCAATTGCCTCGTCTTGTATTTTATTTGGGAGATCACGTATAACAAAAATTACATCAAATCTTGAGAGCAGAGCGGGAGAGATGTCAATCTGCTGTGGAATCGGCGTGTAAGGGTCAAACCTTCCGAGTTTAGGATTGCCTGCTGCGAGGACAGTTGTTTCTGCTCTTAATGTTGCGTGAATGTTTGCTTTGGTGATTGTAACTGTTTGCTGCTCCATTGCCTGATGCATAGAAGATCTGTCATGCTCGCTCATTTTTTCTATTTCATCTATTGCGCAGAATCCTTTGTTGCTCAATACCATTGCACCAGCTTCTAGAGACCAGCCCCTAAGAAATTCGTCCTTGACTACGCTTGCAGTCAAGCCAGCTCCTGTAGTTGCTTTTCCTGAAACATATCTTCCTTTTGGAGCTATTGTTGACACGAATTGTAGCATTACTGATTTTGCAACACCGGGGTCGCCGACAAGCAAGATATGAATGTCGCCGCGAGTTTTTCCGCCATCTGATTTTGTTTTCTTTACACCGCCTAAAAGTTGAAGGAGGATAGCTTCTTTAATTCTGTCAAATCCGTAGACACTTGGGGCTATACTTTGCGATAATTTTTTAAAAAGTTTAGGATTCGCAGAGAGTTCAAGTATTTCTTTTATGTCTTCTTCTTTTATGTTAAGCTCTTCAAAAGATTCTTCCATTGGAATTATATTGTTGGCTTCAATTGCGATGTCAAAACGAGTTGAGATTCCTGTTTGAATTGGCACAGGGATTTCTTTTAAAATTCCGAATATTTTTATCCTGCTTCCTGGATTAGTGTGTTTTTCCATTTTAGGGTCAACTAAATCTTCTTTTAGGAATGTGTTAATTCTTCTTGGCTGTTCGCCGCCTTCTAAAGCATCAGGCGATTCTTCTATCACGAGTCTTTGGACATCTACCATTTCTTTTGAGAGGAGCTTGAAATTTCCTTTCCAGTTGCAAGAGCATCGTGATGGCTCTCTGAATTTTCTGTCAACCTGCAGAACAGAAAGAATTGCCCCGCAGCTCGGGCATTCAAATTTTGCGTTAACCACTTGCGGTTTTACATCTGATGCCTGCCTTACAATGCCTTCAACAGCGAGGAATTGGTCAAGATGTTTTGCTCTTATATTCCTTATTTTTTCGTGCGAAGTTTGCGGAAGATCTAAAAGGCGAATCCTTGGATTTTTTACCAATTCAGATTCTTCCAATGCATTTTCTAATATTGCAATTGTTTCTTCCGGGCGGTCTGTTGTTTGATCAGCGAGTTCTGGCGAGAATTCAGACAATTTATTAAAAGAAATGTGGACAACTTTTTCACCTGTTCTTATTGAGCTTATTATGTCTTTTTTTGATGCGTTGAAGAAGTTTTTTGCTTCTAATAAAAGTTCTTCTTGTCTCTTTTTTTCCATACCTTAATTTATGAGCTTTGGTTTATAATGATTATTATTTATAAGAATATGCTTAATAATTTTGTAGAAATTTTGAAGTAGAGCTTTAGATAAAGCAGGGCGGTATAAAAATGATAATTAATAATAAGAATATAAAATTATTGTTTATAGGTATATTAATGGTTTTAGGGACTGAAAATCAAAGAAGTTAATTAGGGATTATTCTTTATCTAGAAAATTCTGGATTTTTTCTTTTATTGAAGGCGTATAATACGCAGTTAGGGACTCTTGTCGCTCAATAATTTTATTTTTATTTGAGTCTGTTATAACGGAGAACATAAATAATTGAGCATTTCATTTATGTTCCCTGAATATATAGTGAAAGACAGAAGTCTTTCCCTATCTAGTCAACGACAAATTGAGGAAAAACTAAAGTCGTTGACTATAGCAACAGACAATTCGCTCAATTATTTGAGTCTGTTGCTATATTTCAAGAACTTCTGGGAATTTCTCCGGGGTTTCTATTATTATTCTGTATTCTGGCTCTATGTAGTTTTTGTATTTTATTGCTTGTTGATAATCTTTTAATTCTGTTTTGTAGGACTGCTGGTTTTCCAGATAGAATGTTTTATATTCTATTTTTTGTTGGATTTCTTTTTGGGGATTATTAATTGCTGATGTTTGCTCTTTTGTCATTTTACAATTTGTTAATATAACTGTAGAGATTAGAATAATGATAGCTTCTAGTGTTCTTTTTATACGCTGGTGCATTTGAGATTAAAGTTTTTGAGCGTTTTAAGATTTACTGTTCTGGAGGCTTGAGCTTGTAAGTTGGCTGGGAATTTTGCGCCGGCGTTTCTTGAGGTTTTTGTGTTAGGACTTTTTCAAGATTTTTTATTGTGCTTTCTGAAGCCATAGCACCGAAAGCTTCAAGGAGACTTATCGTTTTATCGTTATTTGAGTCTATTATTTCAAGGGCTTTCTTGAATGTCTCTGGATTTTGTAATGACTTTAGATATTCGTGATATAAAAGATGTTCATGTTCTTTTGCTAAATCATAGAGTTCTTTCGTTGTTCTGTATCTAGTTCCATCGGCAAAATGAAAGATTTGATAGATGCTATCTCCATAGGATGCGAATTTATTAATTGGGGCTGTTTTTTGCAAGTCTGTGGATTGACATGTTGAATTGACAAAGAGAAAACTTGAAAGCAAAAGATGCCGTGATATTTTTTTGAAATAACCTCTCATGTTTATTTATGTAATTTAAAGGTTTTAAGCATTTTTGTTTTGCGATATGCGTTTTGTCTTTATTCAATCTGAAATCTTAGGATTGCTCCGACGCCCTTTGTGAGATTGAGAAATTGTTCGCCGTCCTGATTGTCCGTTGATATTATTACAACTTTCGCATCTATGGCATTTGCTTTTTTTTCAAATTCCTCTTTTTTTTCTTTCGGGAGTTTTTTTGAGAGCAGAAGAATTTCTACTGCACCACGTTCAAGAGCTATACGAGTTTTTTCTTCTCCGTATACTGCTTTTTCCCTGTGCTTGCCAAGGGTTTCAAAGAATTTTTCAAGAATTAATTTTTCTTTTATCAGCTCCTGTTCTGAGATGTCTTTTTGCGATTCTTCAACTAACAGCTCCAAGCCGTGCTCGTCGGTGTAGCCGAGGTCTTTTATAGCTATTACTTTATTTTTCAGAGATGTTACCAAATTTCCTTCTTCCAAGAATTCTTCTTTTGTTGGAATAGGGCCGCCGATGAGAATTCCTTTTAATTTTGGCATGTCAAAGAATACTCTTTTCATTTCGTCTGCAACTCTTCGGAAAAATTGTTTTGCCAGGCCTTCTGTAATGCGATGAAAGCGCTGAGAGGATTGGCCGCCTGCCTTTATTTTTCCAGGGACGCCTGAAGAAAGTTTTGTCAGTGTTTTTATTTGCTTGCCTTCTAAAAGCCCGAGAGTTGCGTGCTGTCTGTCAATTACGAGAAGCCCATAGGTTTCAGTAACTTCCAGCATTTCTTTTAATGGTTCTATAATAAAAGTCTGGTCGCATCTATATAATCTTGTGTTTAACCGCATTGGCGGTTCGAAGAGCCAGAGCCGAATGTCTTGGACGCCTTCTTTTTCTGATATATTTCCGCAGAATATTGCAAGCCCGTTTTTAGGAGTTTGTTTTATTTCTTTCATTTTTCTAATAATCATCTCAAGAGCTGTAATGACTGCTGTTTTTGTCTGCTTTGATTTTATGTTTGCGGCTGTTGATTTTTCCGCTTCCAACTGCTTCTGCACGAGGTTTATATTCTGGCCAACTGGAATTAATACTGTAACTAATTCAGTATGCCTTCCTTTTATACTTCCAAGTAAATCAACAAGCTCTTCAATCTCTTGTTTTTGCTTGTCTGTGATTTCAACGTGCTGCATAAAAAGTTTAGTTTGAGAAGGTTTAAATATCTATTTTTTAGTTGATTTTTATGAGGATTTATTTGAGTTATGAGATGAAGGATGAGGAAGTTAAAATTAGCTCTGGCCATGCTCAATTTACCGGAGATAGTTCAGGAAGGGAATATTTTAAACAAGATATAATTAATTTTTTAGGTGAACCGAGAGAAGCTCTATATGCTATTCGTGATTTAGTGTGCGGAAAATTTCCAGAGATTGAGTATGATTTTGATATTATGGAAGGCAGTTTAATTGATGATTTTTTTGCTAATAGGAGCAGAGAGAGGTATATTGAGTTTTATGCCGGAGATCTTTATGAGAGAATAATTTCTTTTTATGGGGATTTTGTTGCAGAGCATGAATGTTTTGAGATGTCTAGAGGAATTCAACCCTAAAATCTCCTCCATGGATTTTTTTGGCGGCTGTGACCGCTCTGATATCTGGAAGAATAGTATTAAGAGCTGTTAAAGTTGGTTTGGGAAGAGTTAGAACAATTGGCGAGTTCATTGATTTTTTGGCTTCTGATTTTGCCTGCCTGACTTTTGAGATAATTTCTATGAGGATATTCCAGATTTGCTCGTCTGATTTTTCCGATTTTATTTTTATTTTTGTTGGCCAGTCTGAAATGTGAATTGAGGGAGTTTTTTCATATTCTTTAAAATAAGTTTGATAGATATGCTCGGTGATGAACGGAGTGATTGGGGCGAAGAGTTTTAGCAATGTCAGGAGGGAACTGTAAAGAGCATATGACGCAGAGGCTTTTTCTTGTTCATTTCCCTGATAGATTCTGTTTTTTATAATTTCCAGATAATTATCTGTGAATGAGTGCCAGAAGAAACTGTCTGTTTCTAATTTTGCTTTTGAGTAGTTGTAATTGTTGAAAGCAGATGCTGTGGAGATTATTAAAGAGTTGAGCTGCGAGAGGAATAGGCGGTCAGTTTCTATTAATTTTGGCTGTTTTTTTTGGTGTTTTAGGTTGAGGAAGACGAATTTTGCCGCATTGAGAATTTTTGTAACATATTTTTTCCCCGTTATCATTTCTTTTTCTTGGTAGCCGAGGTCTTCGCCTAATTTTGATGTTGATGCCCAGTATCTTAAAACATCAGAGCCGTATTTTTGCATTATTTCCTGTGGGGAAATAACATTGCCTTTTGATTTTGACATTTTCTGGCCTTCTAATGTTACAAAGCCAGAGATTGTTATGTCGCTCCATGGGATTTTAGATTCGTGCAAAAGAGATTTGACAATTGTGTAGAACGCCCAGGTTCTTATTATGTCATGTGCCTGCGGGCGGAGAGAGTATGGGATTTTTATTTTGTTGTTTATTAGTGATGATGCAATTTGCGGCGTTAAAGATGAAGTTGCCCAAGTATCAAGAACTTTTGTTTCAGGAACAAGAGGTAATTTGCATTCTGGGCAGTTTTTTTTTATTTTTAATGGATCAATTGGGAGTTCTGATTCTTTTGGTAAAACAGTAAGATTGCATTTTTCGCAATGCCATGCAGGGATTGGAATGCCGAAATGCCTATCTCTTGAAATGCTCCAGTCCCATTCCAAGCCATTAATCCAGTTTTCATATCGCTTTAGCATGTGCTCTGGAAACCAAGATATTTTTTTCCCTTGTTGAATTAATTGTGACTTTTTATCTAAGATTTTTACAAACCATTGTTCAAGCGGAAGAAATTCAATCTCTGTTCCGCATTTATCATGAACATTTACATTGTGTTCAATTGTTTTTTGTTCAAGAATTAGATTTTGTGATTTTAAATCTTCTAGGATTTTTTTTCTTGCGTCTTTTATTGACAGAGAATTGTATTTTGGGATGTTTAGAGTGCCGTTTTTATTTATTATTATTTTTGGCTGCAGTTTATGGCGCTTTATTGCATCAACATCGTATTTGTCGCCGTAAGAGCATACCATCAAAACACCTGTTCCTTTTTCTATATTTGCTGATTCGTCCTGAATAATTGGCACTTGGTGATTGAATAAAGGCACGACTGCTTTTTTTCCTATTAGATGTTTGTATCTTTTATCTTGTGGATTTATGAAAACTGCGACGCATGCGGCGAGGAGCTCAGGCCTTGTTGTAGCAATCGGCAGGTCTTTGTTTTCTGATTTGAATTTTAATGTTGTGAATTGAGTTGTTTTTGTTTTGTCTTCTAATTCTGCCTGCGCAACAGGAGTCTGGCATTCTGGGCAGTAGATTGTCGGGAATTTTTCTTTGTAGATTAAACCTTTTTTGTACAGCTGGAGGAAGGATTGCTGTGAGATTTTTTGTGAGTTCTCGTCTATTGTTGAGTAATATAAATCATAGTCGCAAGATATGCCTAAATTTTTCCAGTCTTGGATAAAATCAGGAGTGATTTCTTTGAGGGTTTTGAGGCAGAGAGCGATGAAATCAGTTCTTGACATTGATTTTGATTTTATATTGTTAATTTTTTCCACTAATCTTTCTGTCGGCAGGCCGTTGTCATCTGTGCCAAATGGATAGAAAACTTCAAAGCCGGACATTCTTTTGAATCTTGCTATGAAGTCCTGCTGTGAGTATGAAAATGCATGTCCAACATGCATATTTCCGGAAACTGTCGGAGGAGGAGTGTCTATGCTGTAGATTTTCTTTTTTGAGCTTTTATTAAATTTGTAAATTTTTTCTTTTTCCCAGAATCTCAAGATTTGTTTTTCTATTTCTTGGATGTTTGTTTCGTGCATGTTTGGGATAAGGAGAAAGAGTTATAAAGGTTTTTGGTTTTGGTTTTTTTATGGAAAATGATGAAATTGACTTTGAGGAATTGTATGAAAGAGTAAAGGCGCGAAATAATTTATCTTTTGGTGAATTAGATTTAACGAGCGATGGATATTTATTAGAAAGTAAAAATCCAATATTGATTTTGTATATTCCTTCTTTGATAGGAGAGGGGAATTTTGTGCGGGCGCATTTGATGACTGATATTTTCGGCAAAGAAAGTTTAGAAGAAATTTTACAGTCATTGGGAGAATTAATTATTTACAGAGATAAACTTAGAAAACTTGGCTATAATGGAAGGTTTGAGCATGATGATGAGAACTTTGAATATTTTTATGAAATTGAAGTTAGAGATACTAGTATTCTTAAGAAAATTGTAGTTGATTTTGGTAGTTTGCGTAGTGTTAATAGTTATCGATACAGTAAAGAAAAACTTATATAGGGCATTGATAAAATTTTATTATGGTTTTGGCAACTATTATAGAGAATGGGACAAGAGAAATTTACAGTGATATGATGCGGAATGAAAAATTGTATTATAAAGGAAAATTGGAGGAAGATTCTGCAGGGAGATATACTCTTTTGCATGAAAATGGAAAAATTTGGCTCGACTTGCCTGACTGCCCTGGAGATAATAAGATGGTTTATGCTCATGTCTTTGGCTCTCTTCATGAAGACAGCCCAGAAAAAATAATAAATGAAATGCTTTTGGTTGATCGTCTTTGCTCTCTGGCCCGTGCAAAAGGATATAATTCTTCTTCTTGGTGTAATGATGGAAATTTTGTTGAATGCAAATTTGAGATACCTGTTAAGAAAAAAGAGGATTTGGAAAAAGTGATTTTGGATTTTAGTTTTGAGTAGGGTTATAATGAATTAAATAGCATGATTTATGGATGTATCAAGATCTATCATCAAGTTTATTAATAATCTTGTTTGGTTTATTTAAAATGGAAAAAAGAGAGGGGTTTTGCGGATTTTTAGAGCGGAGAAAAATTTATATACATTGGATTCTTAAATAACATATGAAAAATTATCTAAAATTGTATAGCGAATTAACTCGTGAAATTGAAAAGTATTATGATGATGTATGTGAAGGATTGCGTAGTTACTCATTTCGCTTGCCTGAACAGAGACGAGATGATGATTTTGGTGGAGTTTGTGCTGTTTTGAGAGATGGAGATCCACCCAGAGTTCCAAGAAAACCTCTGGCATTTGGCAGAACTTTTAGAGATGAACATGAAGTTTAAATAATATCTTCTATTATTTTTTTTATGAATAAAAGAAAAGAGTTTTTGCGGATTTTTAAAAAGGCAGAGAAGAAATATAGCAAGTCGGAGAAGAGGCTGGCTGGCGAGGGATGGGGCAGTGCGTGGAAAACATTGATTGTTACGATAATGTCTGCGCAATCGCGAGATGAGACGACGATTAAGATTGGACAAGAGCTGTTTAAGAAGTATGGGAGTTTGGAGAGCTTGGTGAGAGCGAGGAAAAAAGATGTTCTTCGGATTTTTAGTGGTTTGAATTACAATAAGACAAAGGCACGGAATGTTATTGCTTGTGCTAAGATGCTTGTAGAAGAATTTAATGGAAAAGTGCCTGACAGTATTGACGAGCTTGTGAAATTGCCGGGAGTTGGAAGGAAGACTGCTAATTTGGTTTTGACAGAGGTTCATAAGAAAGATGGGGTTACCGTTGATACTCATGTGCATCGCCTAAGCAATGTTCTTGGACTTGTAAAAACGAAAACGCCGCATCAGACGGAATTGGCTTTGATGAAAATTGCTCCCCTGAAATATTGGAGCAGGATAAACAGGATTTTTGTTTTGTGGGGGAAAGATTGTCCAGGGAGAGATAGGGAGAAATTGTTGAGAAAGCTGGAGGAATATAAAAATCAATAAAACAAAGCTTTATAAATTTTAATTTATTAAGATTGTTATGGTAAGCGACAACAAAATCCACATGCCTGGCGCTTTCGGCGGACTTATGAGATATGATTCAGAGTATAAAAGCAGATTCACGCTTTCTCCTGTGCAAGTTGTAGGGTTTGTTATTTTAGTGATTGTTTTTGTTTTGGCTATGAAGCTTTTGTGGCCTGTTGTTAGTTGATTATTTATTAGTAGGGGTTTTGATTTATATGGATGAAAAAAATATTAAGAAACTCACTATGCTGATGAGGAAGGGCAAGGATAATTTTTGGGTAATTTTAAGAAGAATATTAGTTGAAAGAAAGATTGATTTTGATAGGGCGATTTTGGTTGAGTCTTTTGAAGACGATTTAAATTGTGAATACGGAAAGGTTATGACTAAAGACAACGAGGTTTATCAGTTTTGGATTTATTTTTCTGATGGAAAGGTTAGGGAGATTGAATGGCGAGAGGTTCTTGATAATTCAGATGAAGAAGAACTTGCGATTGCTAGGAAATTGATTAGAGAGAGATTTTAGTTTTGAAATTGCTTTGTCCTATTGCTGGCTGATTAAACTTTCTAATTTTTCTATGACTCTCTGAACAGTTAATTGAGAGAAGCAACAATCGGAGGAAGGACATTTGAGTTTTTTTATTACTTCATTTAGTTTGCCTTGAGAATTTTCTCTTAGAGCTTCTTGAATTTCTTGTGGGAATTCATAATTTGGATAATGGGTTTTCATTATATCTTTTATTTCTGGATATTCACTAAGTTGAATATAGCCGTGAAGTCCTAAATTTTGACAGGGTTTTGAATTATTGAATGTTTCTAAATCAGGAATTGTTAGCATAGTTTTTTCTGAACCAGGATAAATAACTGCTTTGGGGTGTGTCGGGCCCAGCAGGATTACCATTTTTTCGTTTCCTAAAGCATAGGCAAGATGGATTTGCATGCCGTCAATGCCGATGCCTGCCGCTGATGCTTTTATTATTTCTGATTCTGCTACGAAAGGTAATAATTCACCCGGTTTTGGATATACTGCAGGATGTATTGGAGCTTCATTAGGAGCTCGTTTTTCATAGAAAGTAAATTTATCAGATAAGCTGTCAATAAGATCTGTCCAGAAGTTTGAGTGATAGCTTTGAGGCATTCTATTCTCACTGCCGGCTGTTCTTGTGCCAAGCCAGATAATTGGTTTATTTTGTTCTAAAATTTCTTCTAACTTTCTTTTTCCCAATTCTATATTCTGTTTAAATTTTTCTTCAGGGAAGATTAGTTTTGATTCAAATTCTCTTGTTAGAAAAATCTTTTCGCTTAATTTTTCTGATAATTCTTTTTCAGCCATTCTTAACATGGCTTCAGTATAATGAAAACCGTAGTGATTGGGTAGCTCATTTTGATACCATGTTAAATCAATTTCTAGTTCATTTGACAATGGTTGATAATCAATGTCTAATAGTTGTGAGACAAAACCACCATCATATACTTTTAAATAGCCTTCAAGGATTTGCCTTCTTTCATCTTCTTTCACTTTAACTTTTATTTCAAGGTCAGGAAGGTTTTTATTAATAGACTTCAAGACGCGAGTAGTTTCAATTAAATCACCAAGGGCTTGAGACGGTTTTAAGATTATTGTTTTTTCATTTGGCATTTTATTCTGAAATATTTGCAGTATAAATTATTTTATGTGGTAGAAAACTATAAATAACATCTTCTTTTTATAAAATTATGTTACCGGGAGTCGGCGGATTAAATCCGAAGAAAATGCAGGCGATGATGAAGCAGCTTGGCATTAATCAGGAAGAGATAGATGCAGAGAGGGTTGTAATTGAAAAGAGCGACGGCTCAAGGATAGTTATTGAAAACCCGAATGTGCAGAAAATAAAAATGCAGGGGCAGGAAAGTTTTCAAATTGTCGGAGATGTTAGAGAAGAAGATTCCGGCGTTAGCGAGGAGGATGTGAAATTAATTATGGAGAAGACAGGCAAGGACGAGGATGAGGTTAGAAGAGTTTTGGAAGAAGCTGGAGGAGATATTGCAGAGGCGATTGTTAAGCTTGGAGTGTGAAATAATCTTCTAAAACATTTTTATTATTTTCAAACCATTTCGTGTTTATTTGCATGATTTCAAATGCATTTGCTTTTGTTTTTTCGTAGCCTGTTTTTTTATTTTTCAAGAAATTTTTTATTTCTTTTTCTTTTTGCTTGTCTGCGTAGAGAGTTATGAAAGATTCCAAGAAAGACATGAAAACAAAGTGCACTTTTTTGTAATCATTTAATTTTGACCAGTTTGTTTTCACCCATTTGAAATATATCTGCCTTATTTTAGGATTTGTGTTTATATTACCGAAGACAGTTCTTAAATCCTGGATTCTTACTTTTTTTGAGAGGGAGAAATCAAGGGCTTTTTTTAGTATGTTTGTGTCTTTGAACTTGTACAATGCAGAAAGTATTTTGACTTTTTCTTCCGGGCTTTTAGTTTTCGCATAAATTTTTAATAAGGAGTTGTAGATATTTTCGTTACCGTTTCTTGCAGTTAGTGTGTAGATAGCTCCTCTTATGTCAGGATGAACAGAATCAGGGTTTTTTTGCAGGGCTTTGAAATAGCTTGTTCCAGAATTTATTATTTCTTGGTCTTCTGCGAATGAGAGATAATTTATTGCCAATGGCCTTAACAGAGAGCTGTTATGGTTTTCGTTTTTATTTATTTTCCATCCAAGCATTTCAAAATTCTTTTGGAACGGCTCTTTAATATGGCTCTTGTATTTATCCCATATCTTTCCCCATTCTTGTGATTGAGAGAAGATGAAATAAATTTCGTGAATATTTGAATAAATGTCTTCAAGAACAAAAGAACTTGTTTCATTGCTGTAGGATTTGATGAAATTGAGGCAGATGTGCAGAGGGAGTTCGCTGAAGAGGGAGAGAGCGAACAAATCATTTTGTATGTTGTTTCTGTCTATGGCAGAGAGTTTTTTTTGCGAGATAAGGATTTTTAGTTTTTCCAGATTTTCTTTTTGATATTTTACCCTGTAAAATCCTTCCTGCTCGCTATTTATTTTAAACCATTCTGTATTTTTTGGCAGAGCAAGTGTTTGCGTTTTTTTTGTTATTAGAGTTTTAATTAAAGAATTGTTTGTTTTAATTGTTATAGGAATTTGCCAGAGAGTTTTGTCTTTGGTTTTTGAATTGAATTTTTTCTGCGTTAGTGTTAGAGTGTTGTTTATTTGTTTTACTTCAATTAAAGGATAGCCGGGCTGTTTTATCCATGATTCCATTATTGATTTTATTGGAGCATTTGAAACTTTTGATAGCTCATTCCATAAGTCAGATGCCTGCGCATTTTTGTATTTGTATTTTTTCAAATAATTTGAGATTCCTCCTTGGAAAACTTTCGGCGAAAGGTAAGATTCTATCATTCTTAGAACAGAGCCGCCCTTTGCGTAGCTTATCGCGTCAAATATTTCTTCTATTTCATTTGGCGTGTTTACTTTGACTGCTATTGGGTGCGTTGTTTTGAGAGAGTCGTCAGACAAACCATGTGTTGTTTCTCCTGCTATAAAGTCATTCCACATCTCCCATTCAGGGAAATAGTAATCAACTGCCTTGTAAGCCATGTAAGTTGCGAAACTTTCATTTAGCCATAAGTCGTCCCACCATTTCATTGTCACCAGATTTCCAGACCATTGATGCCAGAGCTCGTGGGCGATAACTTCTGCTATTCTTTTTTTAACTTTTAATGAGGTTTTTTTTGGATTAAAGAGAAGAAGGAGTTCTCTAAAAGTAATTGCGCCCCAGTTTTCCATTGCTCCTGCCGCAAAGTCAGGAATTGCTATCAAGTCCAGTTTTGGCAGAGGATATGGGACTTTAGAGAAATTTTCAAAATACTTCAAGAATTTTTTTGTTAATTCAAGGGCGAATTTTCCCTCATTTGATTTTCCCGGAGTTGCTGCAATTCTTATTTTTGTTTTATTTAATTTTGATTCTATGAACTCAAATTCGCCAACGCCGATGTAGAGAAGATAAGTTGACATTTTTGGGGTTTTTTGGAATTTTATTATCTTTTCTGAAGAAAGGTTTTTGTGTGATTCTATGGGCATGTTGGAAATTGCTTTTAGATTTTTTGGGATTTTTAATGTTAAGGAGAAAGCGGCTTTTTTGTCCGGCTGATCAAAGCAAGGGAAGGCTTTTCTTGCATAGGGAGCTTCAAACTGTGTTGTCGCGAGATATTTCTCTTTGCCTTTATGGAGGTATTTTGAGCGATAGAAACCGTAGAGCTTGTCGTTTAAAACGCCCTGAAATTTAATTTCTATTATTGCTGAATTATTTATTTGTCTATTGAGCTCAAGAGTGAGGGTCTCGTTTTTTTCATTTAATTTTATTTTTGGTTTTATTGTTTGATTGTTGTGTTTTACTTTTGCTTCTGTTATTTTTAATTCTGAAGAATTAAGGATTATTTTTGAGGTCGGTTTTTTTATATTTAATGAGATTTTTACTTCTCCCTTAAATCTGAAAGATTTTAGGTTTGGCTCAATGAATAAATCATAATTTTCAGGGGAAATTGATTCCGGGAGTTTGTATTCTTTTTTTTGCATATTTTATTAGAGTTTTTTGCATATTTAAAATTGAAGGTTAGTTTGCTTTTTGATTTGCAGTTTAGAAAGGTATTTAAATGACACAAACTTTTCACCTTCTCTCTCACTTAACTGTTGAGGGGTGAATTCATTGCATGGAGAGAATAATTAAGGAAAAAATTAGTGCTGACCATCTGCTTTATGTTAGCTTGAAATACACGAAGACTTGTGATGTTATTATTAATCTTCTTTTAAGGTGGAAGAATATGATTGAATTTGCAATGGATGAATTAACTGAAAGGGCGAAGAAGAAGAAAAAGTGGAAGACAGTTACGGACGCACCTCGCGCCAAGCTGCTGGAACTGAAGAAAATTTATGCTTCTGAAAAAGATATTGCAGATACTCTTGAATTATACGAATTATTTAGGGATATAGAAAAACTTGAGAAGGTTCGAGAGAGCGAGTTTAGGAAAGGCGTTAATTTGAAGGTTTTTTATAAAGGACAGGAGATTAACATAAATTTGGACAAGCTAAGGGAATATTCTGATTTGTTAGAAAGATTTATAAGTGCTCTGAAATAATTTGTTTATGACATTGAATATGGCAAAAGTTATAACTATAAGTTCTGGGAAAGGGGGTGTTGGCAAGACAACTTCTGCTATTAATCTTGGAGCTGCTTTGAATTATTTCGGCAAGGATGTAATAGTTGTTGACGCTAATTTGACGACGCCGAATATTGGACTGCATTTGGGCGCGCCGATTGTTCCAGTGAGTTTGAATCATGTTTTGAACGGAAAGGCAAAGATTTCTGACGCAATTTATGAGCATAGTTCAGGGATGAAGATTATTCCAAGTTCGCTTAGCGTTAGAGAATTGAGAAAGCTGAACAGCAATGGCAAATTAAAGGAAATAGGCAAGAAATTAAGAAAATTCGCGGATTTTGTTATTTTTGATTCTGCGGCTGGTTTAGGTGATGAGGCAATTGCTTCGTTGGAGGCGGCTGATGAGATTATCATAGTTACAAATCCGGAAATACCGGCTGTTACAGATGCTTTGAAAACCAGCAAAGTTGTTGAAGGACTTGGAAAAGAAGTCAAAGGCGTTGTGGTGGCAAGAGTCAAGGGAACGAAAACAGAAATGCCGCTTTCCAATATCAGCGACATGCTTGAACTGCCGATTTTGGTTGTTATTCCAGAGGATAAAAATGTTCCGCAGAGCGTTAATTTGAAAGACGCTTTAGTGCATGCTTATCCGAAATCAAAGGCATCAAGAGCATATAGGAAACTTGCCGCGAAATTAATTGGAAAAGAGGATTATAGAGAAGGCGGTTTTTGGGCAAGGGTTTTTGGAGGATAGGGGTTTTTGATTGGATGAGGGTTTTGATGATGCGAGAATTAGGTGTGAGCCACACTTTTTTTATTAAAGTTACAAGAAGTTGAATATGTTGGATTAATCTTTCTTTACATCAATATCAGAAAAATAATTCCCCTATTGAACTGTATTCTGAATTGTGATTAAGCTTATTAATTTCATATTATATAGTATTTAGTGTTAGAAGAAAGATTAAGCAGGGATAATGGAAAAGGATGGGACATTCTTGAAAATTTAGCCAGGCAGGCTGTCTTGGCAGCAGGCGTTTCTGCACTTAAGTATTACGAAGAAGTTGTGGCTTTAGCTGAAGGCGCAAATCCATCAACAATGGCTGACCACGACGCTACTTTTTCCTTAATTAAAAGCTTAGAAGATGAACTAAAGAATTTATCTAGCGAGTATAAATTTGACTATAGATATTTTGGAGAAGAATTTGAGAAACTTGAAACTGGCAAGGCATCTGATTCTGAGAAAAAGGCAATTGAAGATGTGTTGGGGAAGCTTAGTTATGCTGATGGCAGGATTAGTAAGAGCTATGCAGATTTCTCCAGCAAATATGACAAAGATAATATTTGTATATTATTTGACCCGCTTGATGGAACAAATGCTTTTAGATTAGGGCTACCTTTATTTTCCTCAGCTCTAGCATTTTTTATCGGCGACAGGCCCAAGATTAGTGCAATCTATAATATTTCAGAGAATGTTATTTATTCTGCGTCCTTAAGAGGAGATGAAAGCGAGGCGGATGTTTGGAATATTGCTCAAAATAAACATTCAGATTTAAAAGAAGAAAGAAAGAAAAGGCTAGTGAGAAGGGGAAATCAGCCAATTCAAATCTCTACTCAAATAACCAGGTCTAATGAAGAAAAAAGAAAAGAAGGATTAGAGATGTTGGAGAAAATGCCCTCTAAGTCAACTGTTTATATGCTTAATGGCGGCCAATATTCTATCTCACAAGTTGCCAAGGGAAGCCTTGATTGTTATATAAATAACTGGACTTATAGTTGGGATGTTTCTCCAGGAGAGGTTTTAATTAACGCAATTGGCGGAAAAGTAACAGATATTAATAAAAAAGACATTGATTATACTAAGAAAAGAATTGGAGTTATAGCTGCTGGAAACGAGAAAGCATACAATGAATTAATTTATTATAAGCTTTTTTAGTCAGTTAATGTATTAATCACCTTAAAGAAAATAAGTTAGGAATTGTAAAGGTTGATAAAAGAGGAAGGGCGTATAATTGATTTGATAAATATGTTTTTACTCTTTTTTGTATTGGATTTTAATCTTCTCGGCTTGGGAGATATACATTTTGTCCAGAAATCTTTAGTGGACAATTGCTGAAAACCTGTCACATAAACAACGCAGTTACAGCAGACCAATTAAGTCTTTCGGCTTTTCTTAATTGCTCCGCTGTCCAGTAAACCAACAAAAAACCGAAGAATTAAGTTGGTTTACTATATCCATAAATTGAATTTATCTTACTTTACTCCCAGTTTCAATATCTTTTTCCGGTATTATTGGAATATTTTTATCAAAAACAGGAATTATTATTTTATTGTTGTGTAGAATTATAATAATTTTATCGTTTTCTTCAATATTTAGTTTTATATTTATTAAAAATTTTTTATCACTGACGCATATTTCAATTTTATCATTGATTAATTTTACTTCTCCTATTCTAAAATCTACTTTTTTGAATTCTTCTATGCTTATCATTTTGATTAATGTTTATAGATTTTATCCATTTTTGAATTCTGCTTTAGCTCCTTGTTTTAGTTCAGATTTAGATGTGAGGAAAACCACGTTTCCTTTTGCGTCGTCTGCGGCGAGAATCATGCCGTCTGATTTTACGCCTCTGATTACCGCCGGCTCTAGGTTTGTTATAAAAATTGCTTTTTTGTTTATTAAATCAGAGGTTTTGTAATAGGGCTTCAGCCCCGCGACAATTTGTCTTGGCTGTTCTTCTTTGAGGTCAACTTTTAGGACATATAGTTTGTCTGCGTTTGGATGATCTTCTATTTCTAAAATTTTTCCGACTTTTATTTCTAGTTTTTTAAATTCGTCTATTGGGATTTTTTGTTGTATCATTTTAATGCTTTAAGTATTTTCCATTTGCCTTTATATTCAGTAAATTTGGATATTTTTTCTAATTTATTCATTAATCTTCTTCTTTGATTATCTGAACAATTGAATATAATAAATACTTTTTTAGAACCATAGAAAATATCAAATCTTATTCCCCCCATATTATAATATTCATGAATGTCTGTAAAATCTTTAATCTTCTTCTTTTTGCTGATAAATTTCTCATTTTTATCAACAAATTCCCTAATTGTTACATTTTCTCCTCTCATATCTTTCTCTATAGAAGCAAATAATTCTTTTAGCCAATTGAAAAAATCTTCTTCTTTTTTTACAATTAGGTAATTCAAGTTATTTTCATTTCCCATTCCTAAAATTGTTGTTTTTTTCATATTTGTTTTTATTATAGGAGATTTAAAAATTCTTCCCTTGTTAATTTTGCTTGGCGTATTATGTTTAATAAAGTACCCTTATCAATTTCTTGATGCATAGGAACTACTGTTGTTATTTTGCTGTTAATTGTTTCTTTAGCCATAAAAACATGACTTCCTCTTTGCCTTATTGGTTTAAAACCTGTTTTAGAAAGAGCCCTTATCACTTCTTTACCTGATAATCTTGGCAGTTTTGTCAACATTATCTACTTCAAAATTTATTAATATTGTATCACCAGAGGTGATATCTTCCGGCAAACCCATCACTTCTATATACAATTTAACAGCCTCTTTGAGATTTTTTATTGCTTCTTCAATAGTATAACCTTGACTTACTACGTCTAATTCAGGGCATAATGCAACAAACTGCTTTTCTCCTCTCTTAATAATAGCTGTTAATGTTCGCATGTTTTTAATAACTATAACAAGATTATAAGGTTTTTGGTTTAAATTTTCCTAAATAAAATTTCTGATTTTTTTATTTTGTTTGGTTTTAGCGGTGTGTTTAATTGGCTTTTGGTTATTTGGAAATTGAAAGTTTTGGCGATTTTTTCTGAGCTTTCCGGGATGAAAGGACTTAGGAGAATTGCGGCGTCTTTAATCCCATTTGCTAACTGATATAAAATTTTTGAGTCTTTTGTCTCCCACGGCTTTTTTTCTTGGATGTATTCATTCAATTTGTCAATAAATGCAAATATTTCATTCAGTGCCTTGTCAAGCTCGTAGTTTTTTAAGTGAGACGAGACTTTGTTTATTGTTGGCTTTGAATCAACGGGAGAGGATTTTTCCAAGCCATATTTTTCTGCGAGTGTTGAAACTCTTGATACTAAATTGCCGAGCTTGTTTGCCAATTCATTGTTGTGTCTTTCAATTAATGCTTTTTCGTTAAAATCGCCGTCTTCGCCGAATGGGAAATGCCTTAAACAGAAATATCTTATTGTATCTGTTCCGTATTTGTCGCATAGTGTTTTTGGTGATATTGTATTTCCTAATGATTTTGAGATTTTTTGTTCATTGAATGTTAGAAAACCGTGGTTAAATGTAGATATTGGGAGTTTTATATTTGCAGATTTCAGCATTGCCGGCCAGATGACTGTGTGAAACCAAGTATTGTCTTTGCCTAAAATATGGAGGTCTGCGGGCCAGAAGTGTTTTGTTTTTTCTGTTTGAGTTGCTGTGTAATAATTAATTAGAGCTTCCCACCATACATAGAAGACATGTCTGTCATCTAGGGGGAATGGAATTCCCCAACTTATAGATGTTCTTGTTATGCTAAGATCCCTTAAGCCTTCTTTTACTCTGCTGATTACTTCATTTCTTCTTTTTTCTGGAAGAATAAATTTAGGATGCTTTTTGTAAAAATCAAGGAGGAATTTTTGGTATTTAGAAAGCTTGAAGAAATATGTTTTTTCTTTTAGAGTTTCCAGCGGTTTTTGATGGATAGGGCATCTGCCTTCTTCTGATTCTGTTTCGGTGTAGTAAGATTCACAGCCAGTGCAGTACAAACCTTTGTATTCGCCTTTGTAGATATCATTATTTTCATTTATTTTTTTTGTTAAATTCCGGGCTGTTTTTTTGTGATCGGAATCTGTTGTCCTGATGAACCTATTTGGGATGATATTCAGCTGCCTCCATGCTTCTTTGAATTTTTTTGAAAGTTTATCTGTGAATTCTTTTGGAGAGAGGTTTGCTTGTTCTGCGGCTTGCGCTACTTTTTTGCCATACTCGTCTGTGCCTGTCAGGAAGAATACTTCTTCACCTAAGAGCCTGTGCCAGCGTGCCAAGGCATCTGCAACAATTTTTTGATATGCGTGGCCCACGTGCGGTTCTGCATTGACGTAATCAATTGCTGTTGTTATGTAAAATTTTTTGTTTTTCATTAACACTTGAGAAAGAGCCGATATAAAAAGTTAACGAACTTAAAATTATGCAGCAAGAATGTCATCTAGTGTAGTAAATTCTATTATTTTTGTTTGCCCCGGTTCTGCTATAAACATTCCTTCTGGAGGCTGGAATTCTGGTTCCCCTGGAAATACTCCTTTTTCTACTCTTCTCCACAATGGAAGAAGCTTTTCTTTAACTTCTTCTAATGTTACTTGGTTTACTCCCAGTATGTCAATATCTAATACCCCCATTGGTACTCTTCTTCCTTTGTAAGGCCCGCTCTTGTTTGGTTCTGATAATGTTAATAAAGCAATTTCAGTTGCACCATATTTTTCAACAATTTTATCGCATGTTACGTGTTGCGGGTCTTTTCTTACATCTTCTATTAACTGATGCTTACCCGTTAATATTGCTCTCCAGATTACGCCTCCCTGTTCTATTTTTATAGGGGAGCAGGCTTCTGTTCCTTGATGACATAATACTCTTATTTGCCTTGGATCTGCAGGATCTACTTGATATTGCCCAAAAAAAGGAACATAAAAGTAAGATAGCTTTTGTATTGGAGTAGCTTTTCTTTGCATAGATAATTCATCACTAACAATGAAATTAAAAGTTGTTGCAATTTCCGAAGCATAGACTCTCCCCCCAAGATATTTATCAACTCTTCCTTTAATTCCATCCCACATTTCTTCTCTTAATTCGTATGGAATTCTTTTTGTTGTTACTATTCTTCTTCTTGGGTATCCTCTTCCCGACCTTATCGGACTTGCACAATATGTACTTGCCATGGTTTTGCATGTATGTTCAGGTATATAAATTTTTGTATATTGTTTGATATTTGTAGTGTCCGGAAATTATTTCGCCAGACACTAGGATTTAATCCAGAGTTCTTTTCTGAGCTTAGTATGACTAAGCTTACAAATACAAAA
>CAYJQP010000003.1:0-24198 GCA_964372385.1 Candidatus Woesearchaeota archaeon
GAATTACATAGAAATATCTTTCAAGGTAGGGGTGCAATAATTTCGGGATACTACAATTTTTTAATAAGACAACAATGCTTATAAATAACCTTAATTTATTTTTCAAATGGGTGATATTTATTTAGAGCAAGAGAGGATGAATAGCGATAAAAACAGCATAGACAAAGAATTAGAGTCCTTGCTGGAAAAACAGTCTGCGCGCATAAAGGTTGTTGGGTGCGGCGGCGGCGGCGGAAACAGCGTTTCAAGAATGAAAGAAATTGGAATAAGTGGATGCGAGATTATAGCTGTGAATACAGACGCGCAGGATTTGCTGTATAATAGCTCTGATATAAAAATTTTAATTGGAAGAGAATTAACGCATGGCTTGGGCGCCGGAAGCAATCCTAAAATAGGAGAGAGGGCGGCAAAAGAATCTGAACAGGAAATCAGGAAGAAATTGAACAATAGTGATATGGTTTTTATTACCTGCGGCTTGGGAGGCGGCACTGGAACCGGAGCTTCTCCAGTAATTGCTGAAATTGCAAAAAAAGCAGGGGCTTTGACAATAGGAGTTGTTACACTGCCTTTTACAGTTGAGGGGCAGAAAAGAATTGAGAACGCGCAATATGGATTGGAAAGACTGGCAAGTGTCTGTGATACTTTAATTGTGATACCAAACGATAAACTATTAGAGATTGCTCCCGAATTGCCGATTCATACCGCATTTAAAGTCGCTGATGAAATTCTGACTAATTCTGTTAAAGGTATCACGGAGCTAATTACAAAAGCAGGATTAGTAAATTTGGATTTCGCAGATGTAAAAGCAGTTATGTCAAACGGAGGTGTTTCTTTAATTGGAATAGGTGAATCTGATTCAAGCGAAAGGGCAAAAGAGGCTGTTGAAAGGGCAATTAACAATCCACTACTTGATGTTGATATTTCCTGCGCTAAAGGCGCGCTTGTTAATATTGTTGGTGGGAATGACTTTTCTCTTGAAGAATACAAAAAAATCATGGAGATAATAGGCAGTAAAATCGCGCCAGATGCAAAAATAATTTCAGGGGCGCAGATATCTGCTGACATGGAAAAGACAATCAAAGTTCTGCTTATTGTCACAGGGGTAAAGAGCAATCAAATACTCGGTTCTGATGTATCTTTGGAAAGCAAAGATAAAGATGATTTGGAAAGGGAGCTCGGGATTGATTTTTTGGAAGAATAAGCTATGGAGAAGAATGCAGAAATTAAAAACGAACTGGAATTTCTTGTATTGCTAGATTGGAAAGGGGGGCCGAATGGTTTTATTGAAGAAGAACCCTATAAAGATTATTTCAATGAGGCTGAATATGCTTTGTTTATGAGCGGAGCTCATGATGTGATAACATCTAAAGGAGTCTATAAAAGAGATGTTGTAACTAGGGGCGAAGTAATAACTGATAATAAAATTCTGAGCAAAGTTATGTGGAAAACCGGAGCTGTTGCGGTTGTTCCTGTTTTGTCTTTGAGATATAAATTGTTAAAAGAGTAACAAATAGTTTTTTAAACTTCTTTTCTTTTTATTATGAATGGGAATATTTGAAAAACTAAAATCATTTGTATTGCAATCAAAAAGAGTTTGGCATGTTTTGAGAAAGCCGACAGGCCAAGAATTTAAGTCTATATCTAAGATTTCCGCAATCGGGATTTTAATCATGGGGGCTGCTGGATTTGTAATCTCTGATTTGATAAAGATTCTTGAGAGGGTTTTTACTTAGATTTTTGATGGGAAAATGAAATTCTTGCTAGGAATATTTAAAAACCCTATGTATTTACAGTATTTGTCATTAGACTACGTATCTGTGTTATAGATTCTATGAACATGGAACATACCGTAGGAGACAAAATGGAACTCAAAAAGGCATTAGAAGAATTGAGAAAGGAAGAGAAAAGGAATTTCAATCAAACGGTAGACTTAATTGTGAATTTGAAAGGGTTTGATGTGAGGAAAGATAGTGTTAATGCTGTGATAAATATTCCGCATAAAATTAAAGATAAAAAAGTCTGCGGGTTTTTTGAGAACAAGTCCAGGATTCTTGACAGCATAGTAAAAGCTGAATTTAAGAAATATTCTGATAAAAAAGCCTTGAAGAAATTAGTCAACGAATATGATTATTTTATAGCTCTCGGAACGCTGATGCCTGCTGTTGCCGCGGCATTTGGAAAGGTGCTTGGGCCTGCTGGAAAAATGCCGACCCCGCAATTAGGCGTTATCATGAATGAAAACGATGAAAGCATAAAAAATATTTTAGAAAGAATTTCTAAGGCGATTAAAATAAGGTCAAAGGAAACGAGCATAAAACTTAGCGTCGGAAAAGAAAGCATGAAAGATGAAGAAATAATTGAGAATATCAAAGCTGTTTACAAAGGTATTGTGAATGGGCTGCCAAAAAAGAATGATAATATCAAGAATGCAATGATAAAATTCACAATGGGAAAACCATTGAAGGTGGAGATTTAAAATGGAGCAAATAATAAGCAAGGGAGTTGAAGAGAAGAAGAAATTAATTGAAGCCCTTATTGAAAAAATTAAAAATAGCAAGACAATACTAATTGTTTCAACTAAGAATCTTCCGAGTTCGCAATTTCAGACGATAAAAAAGAAATTGAGAGGAAAGGCGGAGATTAGGGTTTTGAAGAAATCAATTGTGTTAAGAGCTATTGGAGCAATTGAAAAAGGAGCTTTGCAAAACTTGAAGAGCCACATAGGCGCAGATATTGCTTTGCTTTTCTCTGATTTGGATGCGTTTGAATTATCTGGACTGCTAAGCGAGAACGAAAGCCCTGCTAAAGCGAAAGCAGGAGATATTGCAAATGAAGACATAAAAATTGAGCCGGGGCCGACGGATTTAATACCCGGGCCTGCGATTTCTGAATTGTCATCTGTGGGCTTGAAGGTTGCTGTTGAAGGTGGCAAATTAACGATAAAGCAAGGAGCTGTTATTGTTAAAAAAGACAGTGTTATAGATGAAAAAGTGGCAAGTGTTTTAGGAAAACTTAACATACTACCAATGAAAGTCGGCTTTGTTCCTGTTGCAGCTTATGATTCAAGAGGCAATATGGTTTATGCTGATATAATAATTGACAAAAAAGGAACTTTGGAAATTCTGCGTGAAAACGCTGGAAGAAGTTTTGGATTTGCAGTTAATAGAGGATATATCTGCGCAGAGACAATAAAATGGTTTATAATGAGGGCAGGGATGGAAGAGAAATCTATTGAGAGAATTGTTAATAAAAATTCAGAAAATGCGAGAGGAAGTGCTTAGGGAAAATGGTGAAAATGGAAAAGATTAAAAAGGCTGAGAATAAAGAAATTGTGGAGAATAAATAAAATGGAATATATATACGCTGCTTTGCTGCTGCACAAACTGAAAAAAGAAGTTAATGAACATAATCTTAAGCATGTTATAACTGCTACAGGAGCTGAAGTTGACGAGGCGAAAGTGAAAACTCTGATTGCTAGCTTGAAAGGCGTTGATATTGACGCGGAGCTGGCGAATGCTGGCTCTATTGCAATGGCTCCTGCTAGCGGCGGAGCAGTGCAGGAGAAAAAAGAGGAAAAGAAAGAAGAAGATAAGCCTACTGAAAGCGCGGCCGGACTTGCGTCATTGTTTGGATAATTTCTTGGAGTTAGATTTATAAGTTATTAAGAATAAGTTTTTATATGCCGACGTTGGGCAGTGGCCGCCCGGTGGTCTTGAATCTACAAGCTCTCTTTAGAAAAGAGACCTTTTAGGAGTTCAGAGAAACTACAAGAGACAAGTTAACCACTTTCCTCACGGATATGGAGGTTCGATTCCTCCCGTCGGCGTTTACATCTGAAGAGGTTCTAATCATGTTCCTGGAACTCTAAAGGGGTTTTGTTAAATCAACGGGTGATAAAATAGAATTTTATCTTCAATAACTCTATAATTATCCTCAATATCAATTAATTATAAATTTCATCTTCGTAATATGGTTATTTAAGATTATTGTTTATGAGTTTTTAGAGTTTATTTTATTATTACTTTATCATCTTCCGAAAAGCTTTTTCCAGAAAGACTTTTTTGTTTTGATTGAAGAAGAGGTATATCTTTTGGGCTCAATAATTTCGTATTTTATTATTGGTTTTGTCTTTAATATCGGCGCCTGGTTTGCTAATTGTTCGTCTGCTTTTTTTATTGCTTTCTGCACTTCAAGAACAGAGTAGCCTTGATTAACCAATGCCCATTTTAATGACTCTTTTGTATATCCTTTCTTAAGATTTTTTCTGATGTAATCTACTAATTCGCTCATGTAAGTTTTATTTTTGAACATTGGAATATTAGGGGAGGCTTATATAAAAATTTTTAGTTTTAGCCTTCATGCCTGAATAAGCTAGAAAGCTCGTTTTTTCTGTAAGCTTCTAAGACTAATATGAAATAGGCAAGTAAAAGAGGGCCTAATATTAGCCCGAGGATTCCGAATATCAGCAAACCGCCAATCATCCCTATTAAAATGATGACTGGCGACATCTGTGCTCTCTTAGAGACAATGTAAATTCTTAGAATGTTGTCAATGTTAGAAACTAGAATTAGATTGTAAGCGAGAAAAGCAACTGCTGTCAGCACGTCTGCTGAACCAAATAGATAAATTGAGACAGGAATCCAGATAAAGAAAGGCCCGAGCAATGGTATGACTGACAGCATGACTGCCAGCACAGTTAATAAAATAGAATTTGGAATTCCAAAGAGAAGAAATCCTATTCCTGCAAGAACCCCTTGTATAAAACCAATCAAAACCTGTCCATAGACGATAGAATTTGTAATATCTTTAAATTGCTTGACTAATTTTTGCTCTTGTATTTTATTCAGCGGAGAAAGGTCAGACACAAAAGAAGTTAATTTTTCATGGTCTCTTAAAGTGAAGAAAAAGACAAATAAAACAATAACGAAATGAAAAACAATCTTGGGTATTTCAAGAAGGAAGCTTATAAGAGAGTTTAATACAGCAGAGCTTATCTTGCTTATGATGCTTGTTAATGAGACAGTCATTTGCACTATGAACTCTTCAGATGCTGCAGGGAATAACGACCTTACGTATCTTGGCAATTCCAATTTTTGAGAAAGTTCAAATAAATTAAATACCTGTTTTATAAGAAACGGAACTGTGAAATAAAGTGTGACGCCAATAGTGAGAAATGTTATGAGGCAGACAATCGCTGCAGAAAGATTCTTGCTTTTAACTCTTTTAACAGTCCATCTGTAAACTGGAAGAAGTATGTAAGCGAGAATTAATCCTCCGATAATAGAAAGGACGATTGGCTTTAATAGAAATAACACGAGAATTGTAAGAACTACAATTAATAATACTACTGCAAGTCGTTTTATATCTTTATCTGTGATTTCCATTTAATAAATTAATAGCAGATATATATAAATCTTAGTCATGGGGGTTTATTTCTTTGCTGAAGTGAAAATTTTGGAGATTGGAAAAGCGGGAATTTAAATTGTTGGTATTAATCATCTGTGCTTTGATAGATGTTCTTTAAAATCTCTTCCTAGATTAGATAAACTATCACAGATATTTTTTGTTCTTTCTTCTAACATCCCTAAAATTTTTCCTTGATTTATTAGAAATCCGACAATAACAAACATCTCAGCTAATATAATGCCTATCCCTGCAATTATAATATTTTCTGTGTCCCACGTTCCTCCGACAATAGCTCTCAATACTTGAAAAGCAACATAAAGCATTATCAAAATAAATATTATTCTGAACAGCTCTCTAATAAATTCTCTTAAGTCTAAATCCTTAGCCATCCTAAATTCTTGGCTAACCACAAGAAGAATAGAATGACAAGAGCTAATGATAACCAACGAAGAATTTGCAGAAACAAAAGCCGTCTATTGTCTTCTTAGCCATTTCACCCTCTTTTTTATATTCCTGATTAAGCTTTTTTGATTTAAATTCCTTTTATTTTTGATTTCTATTTTTTAGCATCTATTTATTTTATAATTTCAATGATTAAAAAACTTTATAAACCAATTTTAATTCTAGCATACATGCAAAATATTTTTAAGAAGATTTTTTCGGAGAATATTGATGAGAATGTGCACAATGATTTTATCAAATTTGGGAGAGGAGAGTTTAAAAATAAATATTTGATAGAAGCGAAAAGACAGAAAGATAAGTGGAGCATTAAGACGAGCGCGGAATTTTCCAATTACCTTGTTATGAAATGCCTGGAGGATGCTTCTCCTGAAGAGAAAATTTATGTAAAAGGAATTATCATATGCACTTTTGACTTAAGCAAGGAAATTGATTTTGAGATTGAGAATATTAAAAAATATATGGGGATACAGCAGTATAAAATTAATACAAACATTGAAGCTGGCAAGATTATTAAGCTGATGGAAAAATATCCTAGATTTCATTACGGGCTGTCTTTCAAAACTAAAAATTGCGAGCTTAAAATTAAGGAGAAAACTCCTAAGGGCGCCAAACCCTCTGCAAAAAGTGAGAATGGCTTGAAAACAGATTTTTGCTCTTTGAAAACTTCTAGAAAAGATATTATTGATGATTTATTTTTTGATTTCCCTGATTTTGATTTTATAAGCGTAAATCATACTATCAAAATTGATGAAGTTATTTTGTCTAATGGAATTAAAGATCCTGTTCAATTAAGAGAAATGGCGAAGAAAAAAGGAAAGATTATTCGAGAGATTAGTATTGATGGAAGGAAAGAGAGAAGTGAGAAAGAGTTTGTTGCTTAAGAGAGAAATAATTAAATAGTTTTGTTTTTGATTTTAAATATGAAAGCAATAATTCTTGCAGGCGGTTTGGGAGAGAGACTTAGGCCATTGACAGATGAGATACCGAAGCCGCTGCTGCCTATTTGTGGAAAGCCGATTATAGAGCATTGCATTGAAAATTTAAGAAAGCATGGAATTACTGATATTGTTTTGTCAATTGGTTATATGGCGGAGAAAATTCAGAAATATTTTGATGACGGTTCTAGATTTGGTGTTAAGATTGAATACAATGTTGAAAAGGAATTGCTTGGGACAGGCGGAGCTGTGAAAGATATTGTCAGAAAATTTGGTATTAATGAAGAATTTCTTCTGCTATGGGGTGATAATTTGGGAGATTTTGATGTTGCTAAATTATTGGAAGAACACGGAAAAAATTCTGGATTGATAACAATGGTTTTAACTCCGAGAGAGGATGTTGAAAATTTTGGAGCAGCTTCTTTGATTGGAAGCAGAATAGAAAAATTTGTTGAAAAGCCGAAGAGGGAAGAGGCGCCTTCAAATTTGATTAATGCTGGAGCTTTTGTTGTAAAGCCCTCTGCTTTAGATATATTGCCTCAAGGCAAAAGCTCTATTGAAAAGCAATGCTTTGAATTATTGGCTGGCGAGGGAAAAGTTTTTGCTTATAAGCACGAGGGATATTGGTATCCGACAGATACACTGGAGAAATACAGGTTTGCGGAGAAAGATATTGGAAAGTAATTGAATAGTCTACCAAAAGAAGTTAATGCTGTTATTAATGGTAAAAAAATTTCTGATGTTGCTATTAAACTTATTTATAAAAATTGGAGAGGGGAAGTTGCTGAAAGAACAATTATTCCGCTGTCAATATTTCTTGGAAAGACAGAGTTTCATAAAGAAGAACAATGGTTAATGAGAGTTTATGATTTGGATAAAAAAGATTATAGGGATTATGCTCTGAAAGATGTGCAGGATTGGAAGAGGGTTCCTTGAGATATGTAGTATTAATATTAGTCAAGCTTATACCATAATTTCTTTTTCTGATCCTTTTATCAAATTCCAGTCTAATTTTATTAGTTGTTGGACAGCTGGATTTTTAGTGTTGAGCTTGTATAAATCAGATTTTCCAATCCTTCGTGTTTTGATAACTATCTTATTCTCCACTAATTTATCCCAGAATGTTTGGAGTGTTGAGTAGCTTACTCCTGAATTTTTTGCTATTTCTGTCAATGGATAGTCAAATAATTGAAATGATATAAGAAAATCTAAAACTTTTATTATTGGATTACTTCCCAGTACTTGAACTAAAACTGTTTCTTTTTCCATGAATAGTAGTAGTAGTAGTAGTTTATAAATATTTCTATTCTTGTTTTTAAATTTCAGAATTAGAAATATTTAAATATTAAATCTATTTTTATTTATTATGAAATTTGATAGTGAAGACGAGATTAAAGCAACAATTCTTTATCATCTTAGAAGAAAGAAAGTTATCGGAGGAGTTCATACGCATTTTGATACATTGACAAGAGGTTTTCCTTCTCATTTAGGGAAGAATGTTAAGGAAATAGCTAAAAGTTTGATTAAAGAGGGGTTTTTGATTACTAAACCAACTTCTTATGGACTTCAGGTATCTTTAAATAAAAACAAAATTAAAGAAATTGAGGAGCTTATCTTTCGGATTTTGGGTTTTCGTTTTTGACTTTAATATTCCAAGCCCTTTCTCGCCAAAACCCCTGAGTCAAAAGGATGCTTGTGCTTTTTTATTTCTGTTACTAAATCTGCTAATTCAAAAATTTTTGGATAGGGCTTGTGCGAGCCTGTCAAAATTAATTCTTTATTTTTCGGCTTGTTTTTAATTAAATCCATAATTTGCTCCTCGTTAAGGAGACCGAGTTGTATTGCATAAAGGATTTCATCTGCAATTATGATGTCGTAATCTGGATTTTCTAAAGAGGATTTTAGATAATTTAAAGCTTCATTGACTTTTTCTATGTGGTGTGGTTTCGGCTTTCCAATAACCCAAGAGCCAGTGCCGAATCGTTTAACCGAAAAATTACTGAATTTCTCCAGCGCTTTAATTTCTCCTGGATTTTCTATTTCAGCGTCGCCTGCGCCGTTTTTCATGAATTGGACTAAATGCACATTGAAATTGTTTCCACATGCCCTTAAGGCAGTGCCTAAAGCCGCTGTTGTTTTGCCTTTTCCATTCCCCCAAAATATTTGAGTTAAACCTAGCTTGGACTTATCTGGCTGCTGCATTTTGATTTAATTTGTTTAAACATTCTTCCTTGAATTCTCCTGCATTCTCACAGAGCGCTGAATTTTTATTTTTTAACGCTAATTGGTAATAGCAGGAATATTTATTTATAATAAGACATTCTGCTAGTTCAGGGCATTCCGGATAATAATTGCCTTTTATTTCATCACAATGCTTAGGGTCATTTTTTTCCATTGCCATATCAAAAGATTTTTTGTTTTGAGTTGACTGCTCAATTCTCTGCGGCAGAAAGAAAATAAGAAATAGAATTCCTATGAAGAATAAAAATGCGATTATTAAAAGAAGGGTTTCTTTGTGCATTAATTTTATTAGGAAAAGCGGTATAAAATCTTTTCCTTACAGAGATTCCCCGTGATTGTGTTACATTTTGTTATGGAATCTCTGTCTATACATTCCCGTTTTTTAGTAATACAATTAAAGGGAATGTATATAAGAAGATTTATATATTATCTCTTTCTTGTATTATTTAATAATCATAAATAATATAAAATATTACTTAGTAATATGAAAAATAGAATATCGGCTACGGTGGATGAGAGGACCATGAAGATTCTAAATTCTTTAATGAAAAATAGAAAGTATAGAAATAAATCTCATGTTATAGAAGATGCTATTGAAAAATTATGGAGGCGAGAAAATGATAAGAATCGGGAATGAAGAGATGATAAAAAAAGAAGGTGTGAATTTATGGATGAAAAAATAAAAAATATGGATGAAAAAATGAAAAAAAGAGGGCAGATGACAATCTGGATTATAATTGCTGTATTTTTGGCAGCGTCCGTTATTTTATTTTTATTTATTGAAAGAAAAGCAAGTGAACCTATAGAGGTAGCTGTTGAAGAAGGGAATCCGAAACAATTTATTAAAAAATGTGTAGAAAATTATGCTGATGAGGCCGTTGCTATTTTACTGCCGCAAGGAGGTTTTATTGAGCCAGAGCAAAGCATAATGTACAAAGGAATAAATGTAAGCTACTTGTGCTACAATAGAGGGAATTATCATCCGTGCATAAACCAGCATCCGATGCTGTTAAGCGAAATGCAGAAAGTGATAGAAAATTATGTTGAACCAAGAGTTGACAGTTGTTTTAATGAGCTGAAAACAGAATTGGAGAAAAGAAATTTTGATGTCTCTATGGGTGAGATGGAGATGAATGTTGCGCTTGCTCCTAAAAGAATTTATGTTGATATTCAGAGAGAAATGACAATTTCTCAAAGGGGAGAGAGCAGCAGTTATGATAATTTTGATGTTGAGATTATAAGCCCATTGTATGATTTAGCAAGAATTGCGATGGAGATTGCAAATCAGGAAGCAGAATACTGCTATTTTGAATTTGTAGGATATATGATTTTGTATCCTGAATTTAAAATTAAAAAAGATTCTTTGTCGGAGAGCAGTTCAATTTATGTAATTGAAGACAAGAAGTCCGGAAAGATAATGAACATAGCTATAAGGGGGTGCGCGATACCGCCCGGGTTGTAATGAGCGAAAAAATGCTAATGAACAAGGAAAAAAATAAAGGCAAGGCATATTTGCAGATTTTCTTATTAGTAAGCGCGAGTTTTGCTTTTGCTTATATTTTAAGTGAAACTTCTGGAGAGAGTGTTTATTTGCAGATTAAGAAGAAAAAGATAAATTGGATGGCAATTTTGAGAATTGCCATCGGCATGATATTTAGCGACAAAACATTTGTAAGTGCTCTGGAGGAAAGTGATTTAAGCGAGGGCGTTGCAACTTGCGTTGTTTCTTTAGACGGAAGTGTCTGCCAAGAGTATGCAGCAAGTGAATGCGACTCGCACTGTAATGGCTCATGTTTTCCTTCTAATCGTGATGCAACACCGGGATGCAGAGTAGGAGTTTGCTATGACCAAGATGAAGGGACTTGTCAGGAGAGAGCTACGCAGAGACAATGCGAAGCAAACGGCGGAGAACTTGTTAGTTCAAATGACGCAAGATGTGAGAGAAGATGCTGTGTTGTTGGAGACAGCGTGAGACCGTTGGTAACGCAAAGAGAGTGTGAAATCATCGGAGCTCGGCTAGGAATAGAAACAGAATATAGGCCAGAGATAGGAAATGAATTGTCTTGCTTGGCTTTGGCTCAAGAACAAGATGAAGGAGCATGCGTGTTTGATATTTCAGGAGAGAGAAGCTGCAGATTTTTGACAGGAATTGAATGCCTTGAAAGAGGCGGAGAATTTTATGAAGGATTGTTATGCACGCATCCATCTTTGGAGATGAGTTATGAAAGACAGGCAACTGCGAGATGTGTTGAGGGAAAAGATGAGATTTATTGGTTTGACGGCGAGGGCAACAGAGAAAATATTTATGATGCGAATAGAGTGAGAAGCTGGAATTCCGGAAGAGTTTTGCCGAAGAGCGAAAGCTGTGAATTGGAAAATAGCAGAGACCAATTGGCAAATCAAAGAACTTGCGGGAATTGCAACAGATTTTTAGGAAGCAGCTGCGGAGAAAAAACGAGTGAAGAAAGTTTAAGCGACTCAAGCATTGATTTTGTCTGCAGAGATGCAAGATGCAGAGATTCTTATGGAAATATCAGAGAAAATGGCGAGAGCTGGTGCGAGTATCAGGGAGCAATTGGAACTTATTACGGAAGCGGCGGTTCTGGACGAGGGTCTGCTGAAAATGAGAAAGAAGGATTTTTAAGAAGTGCTGACACGCCTGGAAGCAGGCATTTTAGAATGAGCTGTGTTGATAGCGAGGTTATAACAAATCCATGTGCTGATTACAGAAATGAAATCTGCGTTGAACAACAGAATGAAAGGACAGACGGAGAGGATGTTTCAAGCGCGGCTTGCGTAAAAAATTTATGGCAATTATGTTTAAACTACAACGCGCAAGTGAAGGGGCAGGGACAAGAAAGGACGGACTCTATTGAGAAAAGAAATGAACTATGTGTTAAAAATCCTAATTGCATTTTGAAGAAAATTGATATTGCAAATAATTTTAAGTTTGATTTGTGCGCTCCTAAATATGCGCCCGGATTTGATTTGCAAAGAAACGCAGAAGGCGGAGAATTAAGCTGTGCTTTTGCAAACCAGAAATGCACTGTTGTTTTTGTCAAGAAACTAAGCGGATGGAAAGCTGAAGTTAATGAGGGCTGTTTGAAGCCAAGATTTGCAGAGCAGATGAATGATTTGTGCATGTCGCTCGGAGACTGCGGAGCTTCTGTGAATTACAATGGAGATTTAAGCGAGAGCTATAAAGTTAGAAGGTCGCCTCGCTTGAGCGCTTCTTATTTGAATGAAATACGACGATACAGCGAGAGTGTCCGCGGGCAGTTTGTTGAATTGAATGTTACTGCTTATTACAACGCTATTGGCGGAACTGAAAGACTCGCAGGAAGATTTGATCCTTCGCTCTGTGGAGGATTGCCAGGTGGAGACGCGGCTGAGGCCCTTTGCCCTGAAGATTTGAATACAATTGGAATGATAAGCGGGGCTGCTGGTGTGGCTTTGGCTTATGGTATTTCAGAAGGTTATATTGCTGCAATCGCTATACCTTCTGCGCCTTATATTGCTTTCAGCGGTGTGCTGGCTGGCGCAGCGATTGGATTTGCAGTTACTGCACTTTTAATTCAATATACTGGAATTGGCGCAGGGTTGGATCCTGCGATTACTTGGAGCTTGATTGGGGCAGGAACTGCGGCAGGAACAATTATAGGCGCTTCTATTACTGCATCATTTCTAGGAACTTCATCCCCTGCTTGGCTATCTGCACTTGCGTCTCTCGGTCCGATTGGATGGATTATTTTAATTATTGTCATAATCGTAATAGTTATCTTTGTAGCAATCGGCATAGGAGACACGAAAAAAAGAGTTGTGAGCTTTGAATGCGGGGTTTGGCAGCCGCCGCTTGGCGGAGCGAAATGCGAAGAATGCGGGAAAGACGGAAAGCCGTGCTCGCCTTATGCGTGCCAGGCGCTTGGACAGACATGCAGATTAATTAATGAAGGAACAACTGATGAAAGATGTGTTGACATTTCTCCAAATGATGTTTCTCCGCCGGTGATTTCACCTTTAAGAGAGGCATTGAGCGAGGGCTACAGATATATTGATGAATCAAACAATGGAGTTAGTATTGAAACAGAAGATGGAGAATGCGTGAGCGCGGATTCAACAATTTTATTCGGAATTTCCTTGAATGAGCCAGGGCAGTGCGTTTATGATTTTGAACACAAAGAAAGATTTGACGACGCGGAAAGTTATCTTGGAGGGAGCAGTGTTTTCAGAGAAAAACATGTTCAAGTGTTTAGCGGATTTGAATTGCGAGAAATGGGAGAATTAGATTTGCCTGAATTTGAGCCTAATGCAAGAGAAGAATTCAATTTCCATGTGAGATGCAGAGATGGAAATGGGAATGAAAATGTTAATGAATACTTGATTAATTTCTGCGTCAGTCCGGGAGAAGACCTTAACTTGCCCTTTGTAACTGCAAGAGACCCTGGGCGAGAGCAGGTTGCTTTCAATGCTAGTTCTGTTAGCGGAGCTGTTTTTGTTTCAGAGCCGGCTGAATGCAGATGGAGTTTGAATGCAGATGATAGTTTCAGCGAAATGGAAAATGAGATGGAGTGCTTTAATAACATTGCTGACAGAAATCCCTTATTTGGATGGAGATGCGGAAGTGTATTTCCAATTGATGAAAATGAGGAGAAATTCTATATACAGTGTTTGGATCAGCCGTGGGAGAATGAAACTTCAAAGAGAAATGAGATGTCTGACTCGTATGAATTTATTTTAAGGAGAACGAGAAGTCCTTTAGTTATTGAATCTGTAGAGCCGAATAACGAGACTCTTGAGTTTGGCGTTGTTCCTGCGAGTGTTGTTCTTGAAGTCAGGACATCTGGAGGAGTTGATAATGGAAGGGCAACTTGTTCTTTGCTTGGAAGCCCAATGGCAGAAACTTTTGAAAATGTTCACAGACAGACATTTAACCAGATTTTGAATAGAGAATATGAATTTTTGATTATGTGCGAAGATTTGGCAGGCAATACGGCATCTGCTTTGTCTAAGTTCAATGTTGTCTTGGATGTTGCGTCTCCTTTAGTGACTAGAGTTTACAACAAAGGAGGAAAGCTGATAATTGTAACAAATGAAGCTGGAGAGTGCGCGTTTATTAAAGGCATTGGACAAAGAAGAAACGCATGCAACTTTGAATTTGAAAACGCTACTTTGATGTCTGGAGCGGGATTTGCGCACACAGTAGATTTTGACGAAAAGACACATTATGTAAAATGCAAAGACAGATTTGAAAATATTCCCGGAGAATGCAGTGTTATTGTGAGAGGGGGATTGGTATGAGAAAGAATTATAAAGAAAATTTTACTAATAAAAAGATGATAAAAGAAAGAAAAAGAGGCAAGAAAAGAGGGCAGGTTGCGATATATGTTATAATCGCTGTTGCAATTGTTGCGCTGATTGTTTTAGCTTTTATTTTTTATCCCCGCTTGAGCGGAGTATTTTATGGAGAGTTAAATCCTGGAGCATATTTGAAAGATTGCGTTGAGCCAAGTGTTAAGGAAAATGTGGCATTGTTAGCAAAGCAGGGTGGATATCAAGAGCCAGAAGGATTTGCTTTATACGGCGGAGAGAAAATAAAATATTTGTGCTATACAGACGATTATTATGAAACCTGTGTTGTACAACAGCCGATGATAAAAAATCATTTTGAGCTTGAACTGGATAGAATGATAAAGGCAAGGGCAGAAGAATGTGCCGGGAATTTAATAGCAGAATATAAAAAAAGAGGATATGGGGTTTCTTCTGGAGATGTTGGCTCAAGTGTTTCAATAATTCCCGGAAAGATTAATGTTATTGTAGATTCTCCGATGAGCGTTACAAAAGATACGACGCAGAGCTTCAAGAATTTTAATGTAGAGATAGACAGCGAAATGTATGACTTGCTTTTCACAGCTTCTTCGATAATTGATTATGAATCTAATTTGGGAGATTCTGCGACGGAACTGTATTTGCAATATTATCCTGACTTAAAGATTGAAAAGACGAAATTGAGCGACGGGACAAAAATATATAAATTGAGCAATGTAATCACAAAAGAAGAATTTGTTTTCGCATCCCGAAGTTTGGCTTGGCCTGCTGGATACGGTCTGGAGGAATTGTGATGATAAACAGAAAAAGTTTTATAATGGGTTTTACAATCTTTGCAATGCTTGGGTTATTTTTTGTATTGTTAAATTCTTTTTTTGTGGCAGGGCAGGCGGTTAGCGAGCCGAGTATCTGCTGTGAAGAAACCAAATCCGGATTGTTCTGCCAGGATGTTCCACAAAGTGAGTGTGAGGAAGGGGTTAGGCAATTGCCGACTTCATGCGAGTCTACCTCTTACTGCAAACCCGGAGTTTGTTATGATTCAAATGAGGGAAGCTGTACTGACAATACTCCACAACTTGTGTGCAATGCAAATGATGGCATTTGGAATGAGAAAAACCCTGCGCAATGCGAACTTGGATGCTGTGTTTTGGGAGATCAGGCGGCTTTTGTAACATTAGTTAGATGCAAAAAATTGTCTTCATTTTTTGGTTTACGGACTAATTATAACACAAAAATAAAGAGCGAAGTTGAATGTGTGCTAAGTGTGAGCGCGCAGGATAAAGGAGCTTGCGTGTTTGATTTTGAATTTGAAAGAACATGCAGGTTTACGACGCGTGAGGATTGTGCAAGTGGTATCGGCGAAGATGGCATTAAAGGAGAGTTTTTTGCTGAAAAACTTTGCAGTGCTGAAGAATTAGGAACAAACTGCGGGCCGACGCAGAAGACAACATGTGTTGCTGGAAAAGACGAAGTTTATTTTGTTGACAGCTGTGGGAATCCTGCAAATATTTATGACACCAACAAGATTAATGACAAGGATTATTGGAGTAATGCGAAAGGAAAATTAGAATCGTGCAATCCAAATTCTGAAAACGCAAATTCTGCAGGATGTGGAAACTGCAATTATCTTCTTGGAAGTTTTTGCAGAGATTCTAGCAGTGCTGGAAAAAGAGCAACCTACGGAGACAATATCTGCGCTGACTTGAACTGCAAGAATACGCGGAATGGAAAATCATACAGACATGGGGAAAGCTGGTGTGTTTATGACGACGCTGGAAAAACAGGAGAAGGCGTCAATTCAGTGGGAAGCAGATTTTACAAGCATATTTGCATTAATGGAGAAGAAGTTTTAGAGCAGTGCGCTGATTTCAGACAGGAAGAATGTGTTGAGGATAAAATAGAAACTTCTCTCGGAGATTTTGCACAAGCGGCTTGCACTGTGAATAGATGGCAGGACTGCATTGCGCAGGACAATAAGGAAGATTGTGAAAATACTGATAGAAGAGACTGCATATGGAATGAAGGAAGCAGATTGTTTATTGAAGGAGCTCCAACTAAAGGGTCGTGCCTGCCAAAAAATCCTCCTGGACTAAAGTTTTGGGAGGGCGCAGAATCTCAAGGAATCTGCTCGCAGGCGAACGCGAAGTGTGTTGTGACATTTGAAAAAAGTCTGACCGGGGGTGAGAAATGCGTTGACAACTGCGAGTGCTTAGACAAAGATTGGGAATTAAGCAGAGCAAATATCTGCTTGAATTTAGGAGATTGCGGGCCGAATATAAACTGGGCTGGAGAGCAGGGATATAAGAAAGGTTATGAGCTGATTGTTGGGAAATATAGAAGAAGCAGGGGATAAGTGAAAAAATGAGAGCTAGTGTACAGTTTAAAAAATACTTAGGTAATTATTTTTTACCATTTGAAAAGAAGTGGGCAAATGTTTCAGTTTATATTGCAATAACTGGTTTTGGTTTAGTAATTTCATCAGCATTGTGATATGAATATAAAAAAGACATTATGAGATATGAAAGAGGGGAAATAACAGAAAAACCAGACTTGATGAGAGATTATAGTGCTACTGGATTTTTGGAGAAATTGATTTTTGATAGATGATGATTAGAATTATCAAGAGAAGTCAGAGAGATAGCGACTAATAGATGCCTTTATTGTTATTTTAGTCAAAATTATTAATAAGGGGACTAAAACATTTGAGTTTCTGCATTGGATATTGATAGAATGGACTTTGGTTATATATCCTAAAACCTATTCAGCAGACTTATATTTTTGTTAATCAAAATCAGAGAGATAGCCGGCGTTTATGAATTCGGTTGTGTAATTTGTTATTTCTATTTCTGGAAGACGGTAGAGAAAAAGATTATCTTGCTTTCAGCGAGTAAAATTAGTTTCATGAAAAAGGATCTGGAACTTTATCAGAACGTTCAACAGATAAGACTGAGATAGCATTTTTTATTATCGCCCTAGAAACACTACCCTCATGAGATTCATATATTCTTGTTATTGATACCTCTTCTTTTTTCCATCCTAAATTCGCTATTATCTCCCTTATAGAATATTTCTTTTTTAGGTTTAGTCTAACTTTTTTATTAATTATTTTTTCATTAAAATGTTTTTCTCGTTTTCTCGCTAAGTAACTGTTTCTTAAAGACTGCAGCTTTTTTCGTGTTCGCTCGGAGTTACAAATTCCCATATCTCTGCGTAAGATTCCATCTAATATCATATACGCCTCATTATCTGCTTTTTGAATTGCTTCTTGAAAAGAACTTCTAACCGCAGAGCCATAAACTAGAACATCCCCCATTTTTATTATAGATAAAGCAAAAGGAATTAAATAAGGGGTGAAACAAGTGTATCTTATTTGTAAAATCTTATTGCCTGATTTTTTCTTCTTGTATATCTTAATTACATTCCAATCACCATACCATATTTTATACAAAATATGTCTTTCTATAACCTCAAAAATTGCATTTTTGTCTGCCCCATATGACTTAAAATGAAATGCGACCCCGTTAGAGTCTTTAGATGAAATTCCGTCGGGTAATGGACCAATCAAAACATCCTGTATATTTAATTCGCCTGCTACCTTGGAATTGAAATAATTAATTAACTTAAATTTTTTATTAGGATCTAAATGAAAATCATAATAACAATAACATCTCTCCAAAACTTCATATTTTGAGATTTTCTCTGCCATTCTTTTATTTTTATTAACAGAAAATCCACCTATGAAAATTAAATTTCCTTTAAAATTTTCAAGGATTAATCCGCTTTTTGACACGAAATAACCTTTAGGAATCAAAGAGTTCCTAGTTACTGTATTAATTTTTGTTAACACATTAGAGATCATTTTTCTTCCTCCCAATTTCAGTTGCCAAATCTGCTAAAGAATTAATTAAATTCTCTCCATTAAGAGTAAGCTTAGCGTGCTTTTTTATTGTTTTGTAACCTAAGAGAAATTGGAGTTCTCGAAGATCTAGTCTTTTTTTAATGTCTTCTTTTTGGGCGTTAGAAAGGAGGTTTGTTTCAGTATTAGAATGAATAATAAGCTTCTGAAAAGATTTAACTAATCTACCAAGAACGAAGGTAGCATGGACTATTCCGTACATATGTCTCTTATCTTCTCTAAGGGGGGCTGCGTATATCTTTCTGTTATCATTAAGGATCAATTTGTCTTTAAAAAATAGAAGAAATAAACAAAGATGAGATACTTCATGAATTATATGCTCAAAATAATAAGTTATAGGATTGGCTGACTGATTAGGAATTTGGAAGTAAATTGAACCAAAAATTATATTTGTACTTGCCCCATAAAAGAGTTGCTGACCTTCCTTCTCAGGCTTTAAAAGATGGATATTATAAAGAAGCTCACTAATTTCTAAAGAATAATACGGATATATCTCTGATATTAAATCTATCGCGGCAAAAATCTGCTTTTCTTGAAAATGCATTTCATCATTAGACAATTTTTTTATTTCCCCCTTAACACCTTTTGTCCTATCCATATCTATGGAGAATCTATTTTCAAATACATCTTCGTCCCAAGGCGAATCATAAATATTTTTAATATACAAACTTTCGGTTTTATTATGTCTAATTAAAGCATTTTTTAATTCCCTGATATATTTTCTAGAATTAGGAACATCATCATTCTTAAGAGATTCTGCAAGTTTTAATTTTAAATAAAAAAAGTAGGGGCTTATTTTTTTATTGATGTCTAAAGAAGAAAGCAAGGAATTTAATTCTTTCCAATTTTCTTTAACACCCTCTTCATATGAAGAAATTAATTTGCCCAAAATTTCTATTGTCCTTTTATTATATTCTTTATGGACATTTTTTAAACTTAATGTACTTGGGAATAATGAGAACAAATACTCCTCAATCATTTTTGATGCAATTGCCTTAAATTAACTAATTGTTAGTTAGTTTCAGATAAAGCAGAGAGTAATTTGCTCCGGATTTCTTTCTCGGCTTGAGCTGAAGAAGCATCGTATACTGTATCCATTGTAGCTATGCTCTCTTCTAACAATTCCGAATCAATCTTAAAAAGATTGCTCATTTTTATACAATTCCTCCTTTCACTTTTATTTGCCATATATTTGGCTATTTTAATCATATAAAAAACTTTCGGCATGGAAAAAATTCAGGCATTGCCAAAATATTCCTTCAAATCAGTTCCTTGTGAAGCTTTATCTTTACACTCTTCTATTTGGTCATCGGTTAATTTTTTAAATAGTATCTCTGGTTTATTAATTTGATGTCTTTCTCCAAAATCTTTTCCTACACTATTCCATCTTCCATCATTAAGTGGGCTCTCTGAAAGGTTTAATTGGCTCCATATTCTCTGAGAAGTTTGAGGTAGATATGGAGCTGATAATATAGCTAAAGATTTAAGCAAAACTGCACTATTATAAAAAATGTCATTTGCTCTTTGTGGGTCATTTTTTATAGCTATCCAGGGTTCAGTATCATTAATATATTTATTTCCTTCGCTTGATAATTCAAGAATTTCTGAATATGCTCTTCTTAATTCAGCTCTTTCAAGCAATTGTTCAACTCTTTCTTTTTTTTCTGCAATTTTTTCTAGTAAATCTTGATCCCTCTGAGTTAACCTTTTTTTTGAAGGTCTTGTAACCACTCCATCAAGTCTTGAATGAATGAAATTCAAAACCCGATTAACATAATTTCCATAATTTCCAATTAAATCTGAATTCACTCTTTCCTGAAACTCTTTCCACTTAAATTCAGAATCTCCTGTTTCTGGTATTATTTGTGTTAGGTAATGCCTCCACACATCCTGTGCTAATCCTAATTCTGGAAGTCTCTCACAAAAAACTCCAATTCCCTTGCTTTTTGAGAATTTTTGTCCTTCATAATTCAAATATTGCAATCCAATCACATTTCTGGGTAAATTAAAATCCTCATGAGCAATAACCATTCCCGGCCAAAAAATTGTGTGGAAAGGAATATTATCTTTTCCTAAAAAGTTATAGATCTCTGCATTTTCATCCTTCCAAAAAGATTCCCAATCTGTTCGTGCTTCTCTTGTAGATGAAACATACCCTATGGGTGCATCAAACCATACATAAAAAACCTTGTTTTCAAATCCCTCTAAGGGAACTTTTACGCCGTGTTTTAAATCTCTGGTTATACACCTCGGTCTCAGCCCTTCTTTTATCCAGCCCAATGCTATGCTTTTAACTTGCTCTCTCCAGAGGGATTGTGATTTTATCCACTCTTTCAGTTGTGGTGAGAGTTTGTCCAAACTAAGAAATAAATGCTCCGTATTCCTTACTTCTAATTTTCCACCGGAAACTGTTGATCTCGGATTCTTTAGTTGCAAAGGGTCAAGTATAGATGTACATTTTTCACACTGGTCTCCGCTAGCTTCTTCGTAGCCACACTTTGGACACTCTCCAACGACATATCTGTCTGGTAAAAACATATTCTCCTTAGAAGAATAAAATACTTTCATTTTACCTTTTTTAACAAAGCCCTTTTCATATATCGTTTTAAAAAATTCTCTAACCGTTTCATGATGTATTGGCCCTGTAGTTCTTGAAAAATTATCATAAGAAATTCCAAACCAATCGTAGATTTTTTTATGTTCTTTGTGCAATTTGTCTGAAAATTTTTCTAAAGGAACTCCTAAACTAAGAGCAGCAATTTCTGATGTAGAACCATTTTCATCTGTTCCTCCAACAAAAACAGTCTCATATCCTTTAGACCTACAATATCTTGCAAATATGTCTGCAGGCAAGTGAGATCCAACTATGTGCCCTAAATGTGGAACATTGTTTATATAAGGTAGGGCTGCTGTTATTAGTCTTCTTGGGTTATTATTTACCATATGCTCTAAATCTTTTACCATGTTTATAAGGTTTACTTTCTACTGATATTGAATACTTAACGTCACATTTATAAAATTTTTTGTTCTCTGTAATTCGAGACGCCTCAAACAGTAGAGTAGACAAATAGGAAATAATATTTTTTCTCCCATCCAATAGGAGAGACGCGCGCGGTTTTCTTTTCAAGAAAACTAAATAGCAAAAACTTCGTTTTTGGATTAATATAGGGATTTCCTTAGTCCTTCGGACAGATAGTCTCGCTTTCAGCGAGGCAGAAAAACTTCTCTTAACCGACCAACGAAAAACCGAAACCAAATTTTCTGCGGAAAATTCTGTCTAACATTGGTTAAGAGGTTTGTTTCACTCACCCAAATTTTTCTAAATATTATAGGGGGAGTTCATAATCCTTCGGATAATTTATCGGCTTCGCCGAGGATTATTTTATATTTTATTCACCAAATCTTCTTTTACGATCTTCAAATTCTTTAATGGCGTTAATTAAATCATTTGATGTAAAATCCGGAAACGAAATGTCCAAAAAGACTAACTCAGAATAGGTTGATTGAAATGGCATATAACCTGATAATCTTTTTTCTCCCCCAGTTCTTATGATTAATTCTGGATCAGAGATATCGTAAGTGTCTAAATATTTTTTGAATCCTTCCTCATCAAGAGTTTTTCCGTCTTTTATTACCCTATTAACCGCTCTTAATATTTCATCTCTGCCACCATAATCGATCCCCACAACTATTTGCATACTTGTATAATTCTTTGTTTCTTCTTCTAATTCTCTTATTTTTAATTCCATTCTACTAGGGATATTTTCTCTTTTGCCTATAACTCTAAATTTATATTGATCTCTTGGAGCAGCAAGAGTAAAACTATCAATACTTCTTTCAATCACTCCAAGTAATTCGTCAACTTCTCTTTTATCTCTTTTCCAATTCTCAGTAGAAAATGCCCATATTGAAAGAGTTTCTATTCCCTCATCTCTTGCAGTATTAAATATTTTTGACAGATTATGGTAATTTCCAGGAGTTGAATGAGCTAAATATTCTGCAACTCCTTTAGATTTTGCCCACCTGCGATTACCATCCGGGATTATCCCGATATGTTTAGGTTTCATATAACTAAAGGTAAATGTAGTGTATTTAAATGTTTTTCACCTTATTAATTATATAGTTACAGCAAGATTTATATATGATATAAAACTTTCAAAATTATGGAAAGAAATTTTTTTAGAGATACAGAAAAATTAAGGGATGAAATAAAAGCAAATGTCTTTAATCATTTTGGAAAAGTAGAAAATAAGCAAATTAAAAATATTGTTTTACAAAGACAACAAAGATCTAGTTATATTAAAGGTATTACGTCTTATTACTTACATAAGGGTCTTAATGGAAGGCTATCTCATAGAGATATAATTGATTTGGCAGGAGCAGTCGAGATTTACTCCACTTCAATGGTTTTAATTGACAATCTTGTTGATAAACACAACCAAAGGGATGGAGAAACCACTTATTTAAAAGAATATGGTCCTGAAATGATGGGGCTGGCTTCTGTTTATGCTACAAATGTTGGTTTATTGAAATTATCTCCTCATTTAAATAAGTTCTTTGGGATAACAGAAGTTGATGGTTTTGATGCAATCGGAAAAGCCATCACAAGCGCAGTTTCCATGGATGTAGAACGCACTACACAACCTTCACAAATATTAGAGAATATTGTTAAGGTTAATGGTATCACCTTGGGGTTTCCTTTAGGATTAGTCGCATCAACAGCCACAGATAATAAGTTGGCTATTTTTGAAATGATGAGATACGGAACCGATACTGGAACAGCTTTTGGACTTTATGAAGAAATAAGAGATTTTATTGGGGAACATGGAAAAGGCAAGGCATCGGAAATAAAATCTGGAAGAACCCCTTATTTTATTGCAGATCTTGATTCAATAGATACAACATTTAATGCATCTGACTATGTTGGGAAAGATATTTCAGATGAAGAACATAAAATGCTTTTAGAATTATTGAGAGGCAAGGGTGCACTAAAAAGAACGCAAAGACTAATTAAAAACCATTTTGGATATGGGAGAAACATATTACAAAGAAGTTTGAACCCAGACGAATTTGAAATACTTGATTCGCTTAGGATAACGATAGAAGACACACTTGATAGGATAATTTAAGATATATTAAATATTCTTAAAAAAAGTTTAACTCTTAAGAGGGCATTTTTTGTTTTAAGAAACTCTCCTTTTGTCATAAATTTCATATTTTTTCCCTCTTTAAGATTGGATCTTTTTGGGTTACATTTCAAATAAACTTCGAAAATATGATAATTAATTATGGGAATTCTGTGGTGTTTTGTAATGTTATATTTAGAGAGCGGGATTCCCAATTCCTCTTTAATTTCTCTAACCAGGGCATCTGTAGGATGTTCGTTTTTGTTTATTCCCCCTCCAAATATCCCCCACTTATTTGGATTTCTTCCATTCCCATCTCGCAATTGAAAGAGAATTTTTCCTTTACTATTTTTTAATATAGCTCCCGAATATCCCATGACAAATGAAACAAAGATGTCTTTATTAAATTAACTAAACTAAATTCTTCTTTTAGAAAAAGAAGCAAAATAGCGGAACTCCTCCTCTTCTTTTTTTCAAAAAAAGAAGCAAAAAACGGGCGGGCAACCTCTCACGATATTATAAAATTTTGCGGTGTCCCACCGCCAAGGTTTTTGGCTACTTCTTCGCAACTTCGTTGCTCGACCACGTTGCACTCTCCTCGCTTTGCTCGTCGGGGGACTTAACAGCGATTTAACGGAAAATCCTTGCAGGATTTTCCCAAATTTTTTCTTTCAGAAAAAACTCTCGAGGTCACTTCGTTCCACTCGAGCCCTTCGGGTTGTTTAAGCCCGATGTTCTCTTGAGAAATCTACGACGCTTAACTTTGCTTGCACTCCTAGCAACACCT
>CAYJQP010000004.1:0-24050 GCA_964372385.1 Candidatus Woesearchaeota archaeon
CGAATGTAAATAAGAGGCGTTTATACTTTATAAACCTCTCTAAAAGGGGTCACTCTCTGATGTAATCAGGAGGAGCGGGATAAAATCAATTTGTGCAGAGCATTACTCATATAAAGATCCTTCATTGAGCTTTTTTGCGAATTTTGATGAGCAAACAAAAGATTTTGGGAAGATAAATTTTATTGAGGGCTTTCTTGTAGAAGATGATTTTTTGAATGCAGAAAGATATTTATGGCTGCTAGATCCAACTATGAGTGGTGGAGGAATTTGGCTGGATAATGGCTGTCATATGATGCATCTTCTTTATAGCACCGGAGCAAGATTAGTTGAAGTTGTGAGAGCTAAATCTTATCGCTATCCTTTTTCTAGTGAAGACACTCGGGATAAAATAGTTAAAAGCGAGACGGCGGCAGATGTTATTTTAAGATTACGAGATGATAACGGGAGAGTGGCTAACGGCGCATATGGACATATCAGAGTTGCAAAATGTAAACCAAAGTCTTCGAAATATTTTAAAGTTTGTTTTGAAAAAGGCGAGGTTTATCTTGATTATCTTAATAATTCTGTAAGTTATACTGACAGGAGCGGTAGTAAACCGAGGTTTGAGAAAGAGATGATAAGAAAGACGAATCCTTATGAAAATATGCTCGTGGGGTTTATAGATTATTTTAATAGTGACAGAGAGCCGCCAACTGTGATGAATAGAATTAAGGCAAGCACAGATGCTTTGTTTGAAGTTTATGGAAAAATGAAGGGGGGCGATCCCCGGGAATTTTATTGAATATGAGCGTAGTTGATTTAACTTATTCAATTCATGCAGGGATGTTTAAGTATCCTTCTGACCCTGATGTTTATGTGGAAATGGAAAGGGCAAGATTTGAATGCGATAAAGAGGTTGCTTTTGATGAGAGTAGTTATAGTTTTGCAGCTAATATTGTTAATGGAAAGTACAAGTCAGGGCATGTTGTTTTGCATTTGAGGAATCATCATGGAACGCATATTGATGCACCGGCTCATAAAATTTCCGGAGGAAAAACAATTGATAAATATGGAATTGAGAAATTTTTGAACAAGAGCTGTGCTTTGATTGATTTAACATCCGGAGATTTGCTTGAGAGAGGAAAGAGAGAAATAACAAGAGGAGATATAGAAGATATGTTTGAGTATGTTGGTTTTAGAGTGAATGCTTTGATTTTTTATACTGGATTTAGCGACGAGATTTTAAGAATGGAAGGCAAATTGAAAGGAGACGAGAAGAGAAAATTTGAAAGCGGATTTCCATATTTTAGCGAAGAGGCGGCGAGGTATGTTGTTGAGAAGAACAGAGATTTGGGTATTTTAGGAATAGACTCTTTTACAGTTGATCCTTCCGGAAGCAATAGCGAAGCGCATAGAGTCTTTTTCTCTAAAGATGTTTTGCCACTTGAGACTCTTGTTAATGTTGGAGCTTTGATGAAAGCTATTGGCGGAAGAAAGAATTATATTTTTAGATTGAATTGTGTTCCTTTGTTATATGGAGAGGCAGATGCTGCGCAAGTTAGGGCTTTTGCTGAAATAAATAATTATAGCGAGAGACCAAAATAATTGAGCAAGCTTTTTGTTCTCTCGATATACAAAGTGACATTTTGCTCAATTATTTGATTCACTTTGTATAGATTAGAATATTTTTTATATCTTCTATATTGAGATTTGTGAATATATTGACAAATGATATATTACTTTCTTTCTTAATTTTTAAATTACAGGAGGGTTTATGAAAATTGCCGGAGTTTATCCTTGTGATACAGAATTGGATGTTAAGGTTCAGCACGCTGTCAGCGAGCTATATGGCTTGGAGAAAATTTTAGCTGTTGCAAAAGAAGATGGACATGATGTTGAATTGTTTATGCCCTTCAAGGAATCTGATGGAAAGATAGTCGGGATTAGCGAGGAGGAGATGATTCAGAGAATTTTAGATTATGAGCCGGATGTTGCTGCTTATTCAATGTTCACTTGCCAGTATCCAATGGGGAAGAGGATTGCAGGGGAGCTGAAAAGGCATTTTGGCGAGGAGATTTTAAATGTCGCCGGAAATAGATATTCAACTCATCTGGCAATAAAAGAAAGAGTCATTGATAATTGTTTTGATTTTGTTGTTTTGAATGAGGGTGAGTTGATATTTAGAGATTTGCTTAGGGAAATTGAAAATGGGCGGGATTTTTGGCGAGTTGAAGGACTTGTTGTTAATGATAATGGCAAAGCTTTAATAACAAAGTCAAGGATGAGAAATAATGATTTGGATTCTTTGCCGAATGCTTTGCGATTTCCTTTGATATTAAACCAGGCTTATCAAGGTATTTCAATTCCATCTTTGTTAGAGAGGCCCGGATATGCGATAATGGAAACAAGCAGAGGATGTTTTTATCAATGTGATTTTTGCGATGTTCCAACATTTTACGGGAAGAAACTGGCGTTTAGAGCTATTGAGAGAGTTGTTGACGAGATGTGCGAGTTAAAAGATAAGGGCGCTGATATTTTTTATTTTTGCGATTTGAATTTTACAGCCAATCCAAGATATGTTTTAGATTTCTGCGAGGAGATTATCAACAGAGATTTGAAATTTAACTGGTATTGCATGAGCAATATTGATACAGCCGATAAACATCCTGAACTTTTGGAGGCGATGAAATCTGCAGGATGCTATAAGATTGCTTATGGCGTTGAGTCAACTAATGACGGAAGTTTGGATAAAATGAATAAGGGCGTTAATGGAAATAATTTGACTTATGCGCAGGCATACAGAGTTTTAGAAAGATCCCTAAATGCAGGAATTGTGAATCAGGGGTATTATATCGTAGGTTTTCCGTGGGAAGATGAAGAAAGCATGATGAAAGATGCAGAAGAATTGAAATGGTTATCATTGCATCATTTAAATATCGGAATCTTCACGCCAATTCCTTTGAGCAAATTGCATGGAGATATGCTTTCTGCAGGATTTAGATTTGATTCAAATTTGGAGATGCATGATAGAAATCATCTGGTATTTGAACATCCCAATGTCAGTGCTGATGTTTTGAAAAAAATTCAGAGAAAAATTCATAATGATTTTTATGAGAATTCAGAGTATTTGGGATATGTTGAGAGATTGTGTAAAATAGATAGTAGTTTTGAAAGATCTTTTAATGAGTATTTTGAATTTTTGGGGAAGAGCGTTAGAGTCGGAAATAAATTTCAGGAGGTTGTATGATGGCTGAAAAAACAGTAATTGTGACAGGAGCATCGCGCGGGATTGGAAGAGCGATAGCTGAAGAGTTTGCTTCAAAGGGATACAGCTTGGGATTGATATCGAGGAGCAGGGAGGATATTGAGAGAGTTTCTCATGAGATTAAAGATAGGTATGATGTCGGATGTTTGGGTTTTGATTGCGATGTTAGAGATAAAGAAAAAGTGAGAGAGGTTTTTTCCAATGTGAATGAGGAGTTTGGAGGTTTAGATATTTTAATTAATAATGCAGGAATTAATTCAAGAAAGACGCTGAAAGTTGGCGATGTGGAGGATTGGTTTAAAGATTTTGATGAGAATTTGAACGGATGGAATGAGGAAATTAGTGTTAATTTAACTGGAGCTTATATTTGCTCTTATATTGCTGCAGGATATATGCTGAAAAAAGGAATTGGGAATATTATAAATATATCGTCGATAAAAGGTAGGGAGGCTACAAGCAGTCCGGGATATGGTGCATCAAAAGCAGGAATTATCAAATTAACAAAAGACTTTGCAAAAATTCTGGCAGGAAAAGGAATTAGGGTTAACTGCATTGCTCCGGGATTTATTGATACAGGCATGACAAGTGAATTGCCGGATGCGAAAAAAGAAATTTACAGAGGGATGATTCCAGTTGGGAGGTTCGGAGCTGTTGACGAGATTGCAAAGGTTGTTTGTTTTTTGTCCTCTAATGATTCAAGTTATATTACTGGCGAGAGCTTGAATGTGAACGGGGGTTATTTAATGATTTAAAATGGAAAGTGAATTTAAACATAATGTAAGAAGAATGGAAGATATTCTTAATTACGGCGGAGATTTTTATAGAGAGATTGCCAACGGCAAAGGAGGATTCGCTGATTTTGTCAAAGAGGCATATGAAGGCTATGAGCACAAGCCAAGAATTTTAGATGACAAATTGCCCAACAGGACTGTAATCTAGAATTTGCCCTTTGCCAATGGCGGTTTTATGTACGGCTCTTCATTAGGACATGTTCATCCAAAAGCTGATTTTAAAGTGCAGGAAATTTATGAATTCAGCAATTTTGGGGGAATGCTTGTTTCATTTGAGGATTATGCAAAGTTGTTTGTATGCAAGCTGAAGGAGAAAGTTGTGGTTCCTCCAGATTGCATGATGACTATTTTGAATTTTTCCATTGGGAGATTGGAGACGCTTGATATGGCGAATCCTCTGCAAAATGAAAGTTCAAAAGATATATTGAGAAAGAAAGGAGGACCGATGATTGCTATTTATAATACCGGGCTGGACAGAGGAGAAAAGAGTTTGAGCCGTATGTGCGATAGCTTTTTGTCTTACAGATTCAAAAAGAAAGTAATTTTTCCGTATAGTGGAGATGTTAAAATCAGACTCAATAAAAATTACGAGGTTTTTGGAATAGAAGACGATGCGGAGATTGACATTAAAGTTGGTATATGCGATGGAGATCTAGTAAATGAAATTCTAAAGCGAGAGGAGGAATTTAGAGAATATAATATTAAAGTTGAAAAAGGAAATGTAGGCTTAAGTCATATGGATGAAGACGGCGAATTGCATGTGATGAATATAACTTTAGAGAAGCTTGTAGGATTACCATGTGAGACTATTAAAGAAATGCTGAGGTTAAATGAGCAATAAAATATATGCTGGCTTTGATTTGGGCGGGAAGAATGTTAGAGCTGTAATTGCTGACAGCGACGGAAAATTTATCAGCAGGATTTTTTCTGAGGAGGTTGATGCTTCCTGCGGGCCGAGGCAGATTTCCCAGCAGATGATTGAACTTTTGGAAAGATGTTCTTATTCTAATGTGAAATTGACTGATATCAGCGCTATTGGGATTTCTTCAGCAGGACCCTTGGATTTGAAAAAATTTAGAGGCTCAGTAAAAAATTCTACGAATATTAAGTTTGAAGGAGTGGAGAGAGGCGACTCTTACTGGAGTTATAGAGGAGCGAGCTTAGTTGAAATTGAAAATGGCAAAGAGAATATTTATATTCCGCTTGTTGAGCCAATTAGGAATTTTTTAATGAGAGATGTTTTTTTAGGAAATGATGTTAATACTGCTATTATTGGAGTTGTCGCATTTGGAGAGGGCAGAAAATATGGCGATCCTGATGATTTGAATTATGTTGGTGTTGCGACGACGCACGGAGCAGGTTTCGGAACAGGAGTTTGGGCGAGAGGAGGTGTTTTTGAAGGAGCTGACGGGAATGCGGCAGAGTGCGGGCATTATAAAGTTGTTGACGACGGAAGAGAGTGCGGATGCGGGAATTTTGGATGCGTTGAAACTTTTGGAAGCGGCATAGGGATAGCGAGAAATGCAATTGCTAAACTGAAGGAATATGGCTTGGATAGAGTTAATAAATCTGAAATTTACACTCGTGCTTTTGTCAATGTTAGCGATAGTTATGAAAATTGGGTAACAGTAGATCCTGATATGGATAAGAGAATTGAGAATGCAATTGACGCAAAACTTGTTTTTGATGTTTATCGTCGCACGAAAGGGCAAGATCGCGTTGCGAGAGAAGTTGTTGAAGAAGCAGGGAAATTTATAGGGCGGGCTTATGGAATGATTGCTTGTTCTTACAATCCTTATTTTATAGCGACTTATGGGGGCGTGACTAAAAATTGGGATGTGTTGGAAGAAAGAGTTTTAGCAGAAATGAAGAGAAGCTGTAATGTCAGGATTCCAGATGTTTTTGTTACTTCTCTAGGTAATGATGTCGGATTGCATGGAGCAATAGGGAGAGCTATGAGATATGGGAGATAAACATCTTGATGAGATAAAATTTAAAAAGATGAAAGATGAAAACAGTAGGAAGTAAAATTTGGCGAACTGAATTTGAAGGTTTTGTGGAATGTAAAGAAGGAAAATATTTTGATTTTTTTCAGGTGTGTGATGAAATTGTAAAATGCAAAGCTGAAGGTTTGGAAATAGAAATTGAGGACAAGAGAGATAAAGGAGAATTTTATGCTAGTTTTGGTGGCAGAAGATATAGTGTGCGAGACGAAAGTATAAAGAGTGAGCATAGATATGGAGATGGGGGAGAGTTTGAGTTCAAGACTTTTTTGAGAGAGGGAGAGAAAAGTATTTTGGTTAGCAGATTATTTGAATCTTATGGGACTTATTTAGATGATTCAATGGATTATAGCGGAATAAAAGTAAGAGATACTTATCTTTTTGAGGAAGATTTGTTAGGGAGAGAGATTTTTGCCAGATTGTAGTTTTTGTTATATATAATTTGATTGAATAAAGTATAAAAGGCAAGGATTTCAATTTTAGAAATGGTTGAAAAAAGGGCTTATGGACGCGTTGGATTGTTGGGAAATCCGTCAGATATTTATGGGGGGAAGTGCATTAGTTTTACTTTTGATAAGAGTGCTGAAGTTGGTGTTGATAAATCCGATGAGTTAAGAATAGTTGGAAATGGAGGAATTGAAGAGAGGACGTTGGAATATAATGGAAGGCATGATTTGGTTAAGGCGAGCATTAGATATATTGGTTTAGAGAATAGGAAAATTCTTGTTAAATACGATAGTTCTGTTCCTTTAGGCGCTGGCTTGGCAGGAAGTAGTGCAATTGTTGTTGCTGCTTTAAGAGCGTTTAATGAATTTTTTAATTTTGGATTTGATAATTATCAAATTGCTGAAAAAGCGTTGAAAGTTGAGAGCGAGGAGCTGGGAATTACAGCAGGGTTTCAGGATAGATATGCAATTTCTTTTGAAGGAGTTAGTTATATGGATTTTTGTGGAAAAGAGTTTATGCGAGAGAGTGATGATTATGGTATAATTGAAAGATTGGATGTGCGCAAGATTCCTTTCTTTTTGTCTTTGGGCGTGAAACCAAAAAATAGCGCGGCTGTTCATAATCCTTTGAGAGAGAAATTTTTAATGGGAGGCAGTGAGGCAGAAAGAATAAAGCAGGGCATGGGTGAGATTGCTAATCTTGCTTTTGAAGGCAGAGAGTATTTATTAGAGAAAGATTGGACTAATTTTGGAAGATTGATGGATGAAAATACAGAGCTACGAGAAGAGATATGCCCTCATTTCCCAATGGATTTGGAAATGATTAGGCGCGCTAAGGAGTTTGGAGCTTTAGGCGCGAAAGTTGCAGGAAGCGGCGGCAGCGTTATTGTTTTATCAGAGAACAAAGAAGTTTTTGATAATATGTCTGAAGAGTATCCGGTTTATCGACCGAGAATTGTTGGAGGTGATTAATGAAAGCTATTTTGCCATCTGCAGGTTATGCCACAAGAATGTGGCCTTTAACTGAAGACAAGCCGAAGGCATTACTAGAAGTTAATGGGAAGCCGATTATTGAATATATTATAGAGAAAGTTTGTTTAATTGACGATATTGATGAAATTATTATTGTTACGAATGATAAATTTTATGGAAATTTTTTAAGATGGAACGAGAGTTTCAGATGCGAAGTGCTAATCAAGATTTTAAATGACGGAACAAAAAGCAATGAAGAGAGACTTGGGTCTCTAGGTGATGTTAATTATGTTTTAGAAAAAAAGAAAATTAATGAAGATTTTTTAATTATTAATTCTGACAATTTGTTTTCCTTTGATTTGTTGAAGATGCATGAATATTTTAAATTGCGCGGAGCTCCTGTTGTTTCTGTTTATAATGTTGGAAGTTTGGAGACTGCAGGCAGGATGGGGTCATTGAGGTTTGACGATGACAATAGGGTTATTTTTTTTAAAGAGAAAGATGCTAATGTGCAATCCAGCTTGTGTTCAATCGGGATTTATTTTTTTACAAGAGAGACAATTGATTTGATTAGAAAATATTTGGAAGAGGGAAATTCTGCGGACAGAACAGGTGATTTTATTGAATGGCTTTACAGAAGAAAAGATATTTATGGATATGTTTTTGATTCTGCCGATGATAAGTGGTTTGATATTGGAGATTTGAAAAGCTATGAAGAGGCAAGAAGGGTTTGGCGCGATAGCCAATATGTAAAGTAAAGTTCTTAATGCAACATCTTTACACTCTTATTTACAGTTATTGTTGTAGTATTAAAATTATAGAGAAATAATCTGCATAATAGAGGATTTAGCAAAGAACGAGTAATGTTAAATTTATGCTACCTTATAAAATGGGTACAACAGCTAAATTTATAAAGCAAAATCATTTTTTATATGTATGAAAGAGGTTTCAAAAAAGAGTTCTGCTTCATTTTCTTTGGAGAGGACTTTGCTTGCTAATGAAAGAACACTGCTTGCTTATATAAGAACAGCTTTCTCGTCGTTTTTGCTTGCCATTGTGCTCTTGAAATTTTTAGATGATGGGTTCGTTAATTATCTTGGGTGGTTCTTTTTTATTTTATCAGCTATTTTTGTTGTGATTGGAGTTTGGTATTATGTTTGGAGAAGAAATAAGCTTATGGGTGCTTTTGGGTATATGGTTAAGAAATAAAAATAGCTAGGTTGTTATTTGATGGAGATAATTTATTGTTAATATAAAATTTAGAGGGCTTTTCGATGATTTATTTTTATTGTTGGGTAATGGAGTCGCCTTCTAATTTTTTGGATATTGATGAAGAAAATAATTAATGAAAAAATTTGTTAGAAATTATTTGTGGAGTTAGAAGGTTTGGATTATTTTTTGAGCATTCTGAAAATTAGTGAGTAGTATTTTGGCTTGTATTTTAAAAACAAAAAAATAGCCACAATTAATTGTGAGGCGCGAAGCGCCGAACGCGCTCGGCATCTATGGTTTTTTAGTGGTTTGTTAGAAGGTTCTTCAGTTTTATCGTCGTCAAAATGGCGGTTAATGGATATTAGACGAAGTTGGGAATTATGTTTTTCAGGAAAATAATATTAAAATATAGTGAAAGACAGAAGTCTTTCCCTATCTAGTCAACGACAAATTGAGGAAAAACTAAAGTCGTTGACTATAGTCTTTATTAATTGCTGATGTATGACGGAAGAAGAAATAGCAAGAAGAACTGTTGAGGTTCGATATGTTACTCAAAGTGGCAATTTAGATAACGGCTTTTACATAATTGGCGAGTGTGATATTGGTTTTGATTATACAGGGCTTATTTGCCAGATGACGCGTATTAGTAAAGAGAATGAAAAAAGAGAATTTATTTAGATATACGAAATAGTGCTAAAGAGAAACTTGATAAAGCAGACATGGAAACTTTGGAAGGGATTGTCGGGCTTCACAATAGAGTTGTGGAATTAGAGGCTAGCTGTTTGGCTAAAGGGGTTTTTTAACGGAAGATTTATAAGTTTGTATTGATTTTGATATTCATGTCAGAAGAAAAGAGGATAGAGGTTAGAAAGATTTATGTTGGGAAAGCGGCTTTATTTGGCTTACTTCTTGGCTTGATTATTGGCATTATTGCCGGTTTAGTTTTAATGATTTTGGTTATTACGGGAACGAGCAAGATTCCTTATATCGGCGACAAATTGGGCGAGGGAAAATTATTGCTGGGATTAATTGCTTTTTTTGGAAGTGTGTTTTTTATTGCGATTTCAATTTGCGTTTTGATGTTTATATGCTCTTTGTTTTATAATTTAGTTTTTTTAATGGGAGCGAGAATGCATTTCGGAATGGCTGAATATGAAGAGAGAGGGATGGCTGGAGGAGCTGGACAGCAAACAGGGCAACAGGGATATACAAATCAGCGAATACAGGGCGGAGTGCAGATAAGGGTTTGAACAGTTATATATTTCAGATATTGATAAAATATAAAAACTAATTTGTTAGTTGATTTTTATGGTTAATGTTGGAGTCAATGGAGCAGGAGGCAGGATTGGCAAATTTTTAGTGAAAGCTCTGCTGGAAGAGGGTATTGATGTTGTGGCTTTTAATGATTTGGTTTCGGCAAGAAAGTTGGTTGATAACTATAATACGGCTGATTCTACACATGGGAGTTTGGATTTTTATGCGCGTTATTTGTCTGATAAAGAAATAGAAATTAATGGAAGGACAGTCGCGTTTTATTCTGAAAGAGATGCTTCTCGGATTCCGTGGAGAGAGCACGGCGTTAAAATAGTTGAAGAGTGTTCTGGGTTTTATACAGAAGGAGTTGGAAATGCAGATGCCAGACTTCATTTAAGCGATAGTGTTGAGAGGGTTATTGTTTCTGCTCCTGCAAGGGGAGAAGGGCTTAAGACTTTAGTTATGGGGGTTAATCATGAAGAGTTTAGTCATAAAAGACATAGTTACATTTCAAATGCTTCTTGCACGACAAAGGCGCTGGCAGGGCCATTAAAGATTTTGTTAGATGCAGGGATTGAAATTTATTCTTTGTTGATGGATACTGTTCATTCCGCTACGAATTCACAAAGAGTATTAGATTTTTGCGATGAGCCAAGCACTTTAGATAATATTGTTCTTGCGAAAACAGGGGCGGCAATTGCTACAGGAGAGGTTATTCCCTCTCTGAAAGGTGCTATGGATGGTTTTGCTGCAAGAGTTCCGACTAGTGACGGTTCATTTGCGAATTTATATTTTGTTGGGAGTCATGATGGATATTTTACTGCGGAGGATATTAACAAACTTTTTTTAAAGAGTGTTTCTAGGGAGGAATATTGCGGACGAGTTGGTTATTTGGAAGATAGCATGGTCTCGTCTAAAAGGAATATCGTTGGCAGAGACGAAAATGGTATTGTTATTGGAAGCAGAACAAGAGTTATGGAATTGCCATTTAAAGATGGAAATAGGCATGTTTATTTAATAGGACTTGTTTCAGGATATGATAATGAACTTGGGCCAAGAAAGGACCAAACTCTGCTGACTAAGTATATTGCTGAAAAATGCGAGTATTAGTTTTAGAATAGTTTTGTTTGTTTTGAATTTTGCATTATTTCATCAAAGCTTTTGTTTAAAAGAGAGAGGATTTGATTTGCGATTGGCTTGATTTGTTTTTCTATGTAGTGCACATAATTGATTTCATGCTTCAGTTTTTGAATTGGTTCCGGGCCTGCTGTTGTTATGTAGTATTCAATAATATTTGATTCTAAGACAGGTAATTGCCTTGCTGCTTTGACATGCGGAGGAGTTGTTTTTGTGTATTCGTCCAGGGATTTTCTGATGGATTTTCTGTATATTAATTTGTCGTCTAATTCTCCTGCGTTGATTTTTTTGATATAGGATTTTATGAATTGTACCGGGTCTTCTTTGTGAAAAATTTTCAGCAGGAGGGAACGCTGGAATTCCTGCGCAGCTTCTGTCCAGTCTCCCCTTATGGCCTCTAAGCCGACTATGTCAAGTTCTTCTTTATTATTTTTTTCTATTAATCCAGCATATCTTTTTTTAGCTGCTGTTTTTTCTCCGCGAATTTGCGGAAGCATCATGGAAAGATATTGCTTTTCAAATTCTAATTCAAGAAATGAAGTTCTGTTGTAGTTTTTCTTTACATAGTTTTTATAAAAATTATTTATATGCTGTTGTATTTCTTTTCCCAATGCATTGGCTTTTTCTTTTGAGAGATTTGTTTCTACAAAAACAGAATCAGTGTCCTGGTATATTATTTTATAGCCGAGTTTTTCTATTTCATTTGCTGTAAGTTTGATTATAAACTGGCCGAAATGTGTGATAGCATTTGCCATTTTTAGATTGAAGAAACGGCAGTTTGGCGACGCTAAAACTCCGAAAAATGAATTCATAATTATTTTTATTGCGTAGCTTGAGAGTTCTCTTTTTTCGCGTTTTGCTTTTTCTCTTGCTGTGTGAAGGGTAGTGATGATATTTGGCAGAATGCCGTCTTCGTTTTTAAAGTAGGCTTTATTTGGCGATTCTATCAGGTTTTTTTTGGAGCTTGGATTTTCTTTATACGACGCAGGATCTATGTTGAAGGTTTTGATTATTGAAGGATAAAGTGATTTGAAGTCTAGAATCAGGACATTGTGATATATTCCGGGGTTTGTTGAGTGGACATATCCGCCAGTTATGCGTTCTTCTTTTTGGTTGAAGACAGTTGTCGGGCAGACAAGTCCCCGAGAGCGAGCTTCTCTTAAATATAAAGAGTCAAATGACGCTATTGACGCAGTAATTCTGTCTATTGGCATACCTGTTAATTGAGAACGTTCTGTCGCGAGGTCTATAATTTTAGTTTTTTCAAGAATTTTGTAGACTAACTCGCAATCCACGAGATTGTAATCAGCGAGCTTTTGATGAGATTCTTCTGTATTTTTCTTGTAGAGGTTTTCAATTTCTTCATGCCTGTTTTTTCCTTTTATAAGTTTACTTTCGTTGAGGAGAGCTTGAGATACATCTTCTAAAGTGTAGGTTTCAAATTCTGCATTTTTTATCGTCGGGGCTTCTTGAATGAAAGGATCGCGGATTAAATTTAATGCGTCCAAAACCTGCCTTCCCGGAATGTCTGCACTTGAAGACCTGAAAAAATTTGATTCTATTCTTAATCTTACTGAATCATTGTTTCTTCCTATTCCAAAATTAATTTTATGCTTGTTAAATAAATTTTTTAAATAAACTAAATCAAAATCTATTACATTCCAGCCAGTTATTACATCAGGGTCTAATTTTACGATTTCTTCTTTGAATTTTTCAAGACATTCTATTTCATCTTTACATGGGATTACATTTTTTAATTTGTGTTTTGTTATCATGAAAACTTTTTTTTCTTTTTCTGTATAGACGCCGATGCAGAATAATTTTCCTGCTGTTTTGTCTGATTCTATGTCTATTGATGTGAGCTTTAGTTTTGGCTTGAATTCTTCTTTTATTGGCGAGATTTCTGGAGCGTTGTAAATCCTGTCTATTTTTTCAGAGGATTCGTAATCTCCTTCAATATCTATTGCGCCAAGAATATTGTTGTCTATTAAAAATCTATAATGTGGTTTTATATCTGCTTCAAATGCAGGTATTTTTTTGTGGATTGCTTGATAGAGCTTGTTTATTTCTGTTTGCGTTTCTGATGAAATTTTAATTACTTTTTCATTTTCAAATGTTGTTAAATTTGTTTCAGAGGTTTTATATTTCTTAAGCAGACTGGATATTTTCTTTTCGTCTTTTTCTTTTATGAAAAAATACGGCTCAATTTTATTTTGCGTTACGAATGACTGGCCGTTTTCCAATCTGCCGAATAACTGAATGATTGTTTCTCCGTTGAGGGTTTCGTATGTTGGATAGACGATGAAGGCTTTCATGTATTATAGTAGGAAGAGAGGGTTTTATATCTTATTCTTTTTTTGTGGATTTATATTTGTGAATTATATGATTGAAAACAGAGAAGTTTTATTCGAGATGATATATCTCTCAAAATTAGAGAAATTAATGCGAATAGGGCTTTTTTGATGTATTTATTGCAGTGAGGAATTAATCCACTTGATAGAGGTGACAATAGAAAGGTTTAAATAATTTGTTTTTGTAGTTTAGATATGAGAAAAAACAATGTAGATGGAAGTATAGATCCTACATTTAACAGAGCAAGATATGAATCTGAAAGAAGTGAGATAGCAAGAGGTGTGGACCCTTATAATCCTGAATTGAGAACTTACGGAGATGTTGAACTAGAGACTAATGTTAGAGATGTAAGGGATAAGGGAAATAGCAGAGATAATAGAGTGCCTGATGAAACTTATTTGAAATTTCTCGATGCTATTGAAATTTCTGATATCAATTTAAGTGATTGGAATAATTGGCAGGAAACGAGAAGAACACTTGTCGGGAGATACTTTCCTAAGCTTGCTAATAGATGGAAAGATCTGGAGAATGCTCAATATAGTTTTAGGTTTAATAGATTGGTTGGTTATGCAAGGAAGCGTTCAGGGAAAACGCGGAAAAATTAGTTAATCTTTTATATTAGACGTTTTTAATTTATGAATGGGATTGCAGATTGGAGACATTGTTCCAAGGCAGGAAATAAATTTTTCTGAGATGAAAGGCAAAGTGATTGCGGTTGACGCGTTTAATGCGATTTACCAGTTTTTGGCGTCTATAAGACAGCCTGACGGAACTCCCTTGATGGATTTTAAGAGAAAAGTGACTTCACATCTTTCTGGATTGTTTTACAGAAATATTGCTTTACTTTCAGAGGGCATAAAATTGATTTATGTTTTTGACGGCGAGTATAATGAATTAAAAAATAGGACCCATGAAATTAGGGGAGAGGCAAAAGCTGAAGCAATGAGGAAATACAAAGAAGCTAAAGATGAAGAGGATATTGAGGCAATGGGAAAATATGCCAGGGGTTTTGCAAAATTGGATGAAGAGATGATTAAGGAGAGCAAAGAATTATTGGAGGCGATGGGGATTGCAGTTGTGCAGGCGCCTTCCGAGGGAGAGATGCAGTGCGCGCAATTAGTTAAAGACGGCGAGGCGTGGGCTGTCGGAAGCCAGGATTATGATTCTTTGGTTGTTGGAGGAAAGAGACTGATACAGAATTTGACTTTGGCGAGAAAGAGAAAGACAAGAGGAGGAGTTGTTTATATTGCTCCTGAATTAATTGAATATGAAAAGGTTTTGAATTCATTAGGAATAAATGCAGACCAATTAATTTGTTTGGCTGTTTTAGTTGGGACGGATTTTAATAACGGTGGTGTCAGAGGGATTGGGCCGAAAAAAGCTTTGACTTTAGTCAGAGAGAAAAAACATCCTGTTGCAATTTTTAAAGAATTGGAGGAGCAGGGAAAATTGGACTTTAACTGGAAGGAGATTTTTGAGATTTTTAAAAAGCCAGATGTTACGAGAGGAATGAAAATTAAATTCGGCAAGTTGGATGGAGAGAGAGTGAAGAAGATTTTAGTTGAAGAGCATGATTTTTCTTTGGAAAGAGTTGAGAAGCAATTGGAGAAATTGAATGATGTGAAGAAAGGCAGTGCGCAGCAGAGGCTGTTTTGAGTTAAGTCTTTTGTCTTAATGTGATAAAGACAGATGTCTTTAAGAAATAGAATACTACATGATGAAAAGGTGATGAAAACTTTTAAGACATTATAGAGTTGATGCAAAAATTATAGATGTTTGGACGTAACTTCTTTTTATGGAGGTTGACAGTAGTTGTATGAATTGAGAAAAGTGAAGAAGAGCAGTGAGGAATAGTTTGTTAAGAAAAGAGAAGAGTGAAGAAGAGCAGTAAGGAATAGTTTGTTAAGAAAAGAGAAGAGTGAAGGAGGCTGTTTTGAGATTTAGCTATTGCTAAATTGTAACTTATGTTTTTATAGAAGGATTATTTAATTATTGGATGAATAGAGAAGTTGGTGATAAGAACATATTGGATAAGTTTGCTGAGGAATTTTGCAAAGTGGTTGACAAATATGTTAAATATATAGTTGTTTCAGGATTTGTCGCTATTTCTCACGGTAGGATAAGAACAACAGAGGATATAGATATGATAATAGAGAAAATTTCTTTTGATGAGTTTAGAATGTTGCATAACGAATTAGATGAGGCGGGATTTGAATGCATGCAATCTACTAAGGCAGAGGATATTTATGATTATCTTGATAGAAGAGACAGTATTCGGTATGTCAGGAAAGGAAGAGATTTATTGCCTCCGGAGATGGAAATAAAATTTGTCAAGGACGAAATAGATGAATTACAAATTAAAACAAGAAAAAAATTTGATATTACAGGACTTGATATTTGGTTTTCTTCCATTGAATTTAATATTGCATTTAAAGAGGAGCTATTGGGCAGCGATAAGGATTTGGAGGACGCTAAACACCTTAGAATAATATACGAAGATGAGATTGATAATAATTTTATTGAAAAAATAAAAAAAATGATTAGAAGGCTGAGGCTAAAGAAATGAGATTTGATAACGAATCTCAATCACTCGCCTTAGGAGGCAGGGCTTTGTGAAATGAGAGATAAATCACATATGGAACAAGTTGAGAAGTGGGCAGAATTTGTGAAGAATAATCCTAGAGAAAAATGGAAAAAAGCTGTTAATTTGTTGATTGATTCTGTTTATGAAAAGGCAGATGGGTTTTATAGAAGATTGGAAAAAACTGAAAAGGGCAGGGAGATTTTAGAGAGATTGAGGGCGGAGAGGTTAAAGGGAAGGGATTGAGGAGTTTGTTTTGACTTTTGTTTGATGAAAATTTAAATTAAGATAGAGAAAGATTTAAATATGATTTTGATTTTAAGGATGTATGGAAAAAAAGAGGGCAATTGAATTTTTTGTGATAAGTCTGTTGGTTTTGAGTGCTAGTTTGAATTTTGTGGTTGCGCAGGGAGCTGCTGCGATTTTTGATCCTGTTAAAGATCTATTTGCAGAATGGGCCGGAGGAAATTTAAGTGTTAATATTGCTAAGTATGTTCTTTGGTTAGTTCTAACTCTATTTATATATTCTATTTTGGCTTTTGTTCCTTTTGTTAAAGGTGTAGAAAAGGGGAAAATTGCAATTAGAGGGGCATTAGGTATTTTAATAGGTTTTTTGGCTATGGCTTATTTAACGCCATCTGATGTTTATATTCTATTAGCTTCTTACAGTGCTTTAGGCACTGTTTTGAGCGCTGTGATTCCCCTAATTATTCTTGTTTTTTTCTCAATTGAGATGAGTAGGGAAGGGGGAGTTGGAGGAAGAATTCTTTCAAAAGTTGTTTGGATTGTTTTTATTATTTTTTTGATATATAAACTTGTTGATGGCATATATTTTAAGGATATAATTACTATTGTTGGAGGATGGGTTTATATAGGCGCTATTCTGTTTTCATTACTTTGGATATGGTTCTTTGAAAAGAAATTGTTAAAGATTTTGTTTAAGGAGGAGTTGTCAGAAATTCAGGATAAAGGTAAGAGGGATATTGCTGCTTCTTTAGTCACTGAGATTCAAAGAAGGAACGAAAGATCACAGAATCTTACAGGGGCCGTGAAATCAGCATGGGACGCTAAGACTGCTGAATTAGAAGCAGAACTTAGCAGGGTACGAAGACTTTGATTTTTCCTAAAGTTATTTAAATGATTTTTATTTTGTTTTATTATGAATAAAAGAGAGAGTTTGTTTTGGTTATTTGTTGTTTTGGTGTTTTTGTTTTTTAGTTTTAGCGATGTTTTGGGCCAGAATGTTGCAGGAGCTGGAACTGGTTTGGAAGGAGATGCAGAGAAGATTTTAAATGCTACTGAGAAACTTCAGAGATTTCATGAAAATTTAACTGGGTTTGGTGAGGAAGAGAAATGGGAGTATCTTGGAAGACAATGGAAAGAATTATTGTTGAAGAATAAGCTTATTTCTTCAGTTGATGGATTTTTTAGGAAAATTAATTTTGTTTTTGTTGTTTTGTTTTCTAGATATTATGGTTTTTCTATGGAATTGTTTTTTGTTTTTTTAATGTGGATTTTTACTTTTATTTCTTTGCCTAAATATTTTGTTTGGTTGAAGGTTGGTTGGCAAAAGTTGCTTGCTGGTTTTGCTGGAACTTTGATATTAGCTCATATTCAGGTTTTTAATTATTTGGCTAGCGGAGCGTTCAAACTTATTTTTTATAAGAAAAGTGGCGTTTGGGTTACAATTATTTATATTGTTATATTTTTTGCCATTATTTTTTATTATTTTCTTAATAGGTATTTCGCTGGAATGCTTAAGAAATCACAAGAGAAGAAGGAGAAAGAAGAGCTCGAGTTTAAGGTTAAGAAATCTGAAGAGAGAATGGGAAAGATGAGGAAGGGCATTGGTTAAATCTTTCTTGTGAATCCGAACATTTCTCTCATTTTTTGTGCAAATCCTAGTGTTGCACCTATTTGAGTTCCTTCTTCTTTTGCTTGTTCAATTTCAAGTTTTTCTCTGAGTTTTTTTAGCATTTTTAATGAGATAAATGCTATTAGCAATATAATTGTAACTATAAGTAATAAGACCCCCGCGCTCCATTTTGCTAGAAATGATAATAAATCTCCAGTGTTTAGGAGAAATAGTGCGATGTTTTTTATAACACCAGATAGTGCTATTAATATTGTAATTCCTATTGCCGCCGGCCATGCTGTCCAGTTTTTGAAGAATGGAGTTAGTTTAAGAATATTTGCGAATAGAAGAAGAGAAAAGAGCCATATAGCTAAGACAATTATGAGGAGAGAAATTGAAATTGTTCTTTCAATTCCAAATATAATTTTAATCGGTATTTGTATGTATGAAGGGATTTCTATTTCTTTTTCTAATGCTTGATTTGTTTTTGATGTAGCTTTTTCTAGTTCTTCTTTTGCATTTTCAGGCAATATTGTTTTTTCGTCTTCGTTATTTTGCGCATCTTGTTGTGCTATAACTAGAAATGAGTTTAGAATTAGGACTGCTAAGATTAATGCGATTACGCCTCTTTTCATTTTTTTATTAAGTGGAGGGTGTTTATATTCTTTCCTAAGGTTAACCAGTCAGCTTGCTGTGGTGCGAACAAAGTGAGCGGTGGGAGTTCATTTGCTTTGATTATCAGGACAGAGATTTACACGATGCTTGTATATTAAACTTAGATATTACTTTATCATGATGATTTGGCCAAGGAAATGTTTAAATATTAACTTTGTTTTTATAATTTATGAAAAAGATGGTATTTAGAAATTTTTATTCCAAAGGAATTTTGTTCTTATTTTTGTCTATTTTTTTAATTAGTTTTGTGAGTGCGCAAAGTTTTGATCAATTTGTTGAAGGGGCAAACGATGTAATTAGATTTTTGCTGGGAGACGTTACAGGAGTTTCTGGTGCTGGTGCAGGGGAAGTATTGTTTGTTAAATTATTGGTATTCATTGTTATTTTGTCAATAGTTAATTTGGCTGTGCAGAGAGTGCCTGGATTTGCAGGAAGAACCGGCGTGTCTTTTATTATTGCAGTGGCAGTTTCTATGTTGTCTGTTCGATATATTACTACTGCAAGTTTAATTAATTTTATCTGGCTTCCGTATGGAGTTATCGGAGTTCTTCTTTCCTCGTTGTTTCCATTTTTGATAGGATTCTTTTTTATACAAGGTTTTGATAGTTCTATAATTAGAAAAGTAGGATGGACAGGATTTTTTGTAATATTTATTGGTTTAGGCTGGATGAGGTGGAGCGACTTTGCAGCCGAAGTATGGTATAAGAATTTTGCATTGATTTATGTTGTAATCGCTCTTATTTCTTTATTGTTAATTTGGTTTGATAGAGATATTCATGCAAAGTTTTTATTGGCAGCTATTGAGAAAAAAGGCGCAGATATAAATGCGTTGAATGTTGCGACTTTACAAACAGAGATACGAAATTGGAGAGGGATTATCTCTAATCCTGCGAGCACTCATGCTCAAGTTGACGCAGCAAGAAGAAATATTAGAGATTTAGAAAATAGACTTAAAATATTATTAAGATAATTTTTTCAGAATTTATTAGAAATGCCAGAAGAAATTTTTTGCGCTAAGATTTTTTTAATGCCTTCTATAACCAACAATATTTTTTCCTTGATAGATAGGGACTTCAGCGCCTTTTCTTCTTGAACCTGAGGAACGGGATTTTAATACTATGAAAATTCCGACAGCCACGACGATTATTCCGACAATTATTAATGAGATATCATTGATTTGAGAAAGATTTAATTTTAAAGAAGTTTGCACAAATGTTCTGGCTTCGTTTACTAAACCTATTGCCAGAACGCATAATCCGGCGATTGCAATAATATAGCCTATGATTTTGTTCATCTTGTCCTCTTTTTTGTTTTTATAACAAGGGGATTAGATATTTAAATCTTTGTTGCTAAATTTCCCAAGACTTTTCCATTTTGGAATTAGGGGTTTCTAAATCTTCTTTTTTAAGTGTGGCTCTGCCATGAGTAATCATGTTTTCTTTTCCATTTTCTGCTAATTCAGTGAGATATTGTTTTAAATTTTTTTGAATTTCTTCTAATGCTTCCGGACTTGTTCTAAGGATTCCTTTTTCTTTTAGGAATTTTATTAGTTGATTCTTTTTAATTAATCTGTTAGCTAAAGTTTCTTTTTTTTTTCATTTTTGGCTAATGTATTAATACATAATTTTTTGTATGTTTAATGTTTAGGTTCTGGAAAAGTTTATTGAATAGGTGTTCTGAATTTATTGGGATAGTAAATACTTGGTTTGCCAGCCATTCTCCTTTGTTCTTTTCCACAATACCTTGGAGTTTGTTTTTCCCTCGGAGTATATTAACTATTTGTACCTTTTTTGAGGGTTTTAAGTTTGATAAATTATAAGTAAATAGGACTTTATTTTTGAAATTTAAATTTTCTGCAAGGAATTTATTATTTTTAATGCTGTATCCTTCTCTTAAAAGAGTTGTAATTAAAGTTGGCGGATTTTTGAAAAATTCTTCTGGGGAAATTCCGCTTATATGGAATCCTTTAATTTTTGGATTTATTTTATTGTTGGAAATTATAGCAATGTCAATGTCTCCCGGGGATATTTTTCCTTTTATTGTAGATCCGAATAGGATTATGTCCAATATTTCTTTTTCTTTAAAAAGTGATTTTAATTTATTTTTTATTTGTGATATTATTTTTGAGTTCATATGCATAACTCCTTACATCTAGGGCATCTTGCCTTGATAATTGGATTTTATAAGAATTTTCATATTTTTCAAAGAGTTCTCTAATTTTTTCATGAATTATTGGGAAATATTTTTTTAAGAGCGAGAATCTTTCTGCATGATTTTTAATGCTAATTTTGATTTCTTTGTAAATTAAGTAATCTGTTAAATTTACAATTGCTTTAAAGAATGCAGCAGTTGCCGCATTAAATCTGTTTTTTTTCAGGTTGTCTTCTCCTGATTCAAGTGATTCTTTCGCGTTATCTAATAGTTCTTTTTCCATTAATATGTTAGTATAATATATAATTTATAAAGTTTTTGGTTAATGTATTAATTTTATTTTTTATGAGTGGATTTATTAAGGATATCTTTTTTATTAATTAATGGTGTCATATGATGTTTTTGGGAATATTGTTGTTTGGAAATTTGCTAAAGATGTGAGAGTGAGTGAGAAGAAGAAAATTGCTTTGAAATTTTTGAAAGAGCATAAATCTGTCAGAACTTTTTTGGAGAAGACTTCTGGATTTAGCGGGCGATTGAGAAAGCAGAAGACAAAATATATTGCCGGCGAGAAGACAAAGGAGGCGCTTTATAGGGAGAATGATTGCGTTTTTAGATTTAATGTAGATAGCTGTTATTTTTCTCCTAGATTGGCGTCGGAAAGGAAGGAGATTGCAGGCTTTGTTAAGAAAGGCGAGAGAGTTTTGGTTATGTTCGGCGGTGTTGCTCCGTTTGCGATTGTAATTGGGAAATTCGGACGTGCTGGGAGAATTGTTTCTGTTGAAATTTCCAGAGAATGCAACAAATATGCAAGGGAGAATGTGAAGAGGAATAAGCTTGAGGGGAAGGTAGAGGTTGTGCAGGGCGATGTTCGCAGAGTTGTTGGGAAGCTTGGTTGTAAGTGGGATAGAGTTGTTATGGCTCGGCCGAATCTTCGCGATAGCTTTTTGAATGTTGCTTTTTCTGTTATCGCAAAATCTGGATTTATAAATTATTACGGATTTTACTTAGAGCAGGAAATTAATGAATTGAAAAAATTGATTTTAAGCGAGGCGAAGAAGGCGAGAAAGAAAATCAGGATTTTGAGGATTAAGAAAGCCGGAGAGATTGGAATTAGGAAGTTTAGGTATCGGGCAGATATAAAGATTCTCTAAGGAGAATCTTTATCCCATTCAATTTCTAAGATTTAGAGGAAATTGAAGGTGTAAAGGTTTTTTAGGAATTAGGGATTTTGAGTTATATTGTTGAACCAAAAGAAAATTTCAACGTTATCAAAGAGGATCCGGAAGATAATGTTGTTATTAATTGTGCTGTTGAAGGAAGAGTAGATTATATTGCGAGTCCAAGAGAGTTTTTAGAGTTGTTTGAAAGAGATAAAATGAAAGATGCTAGCGAGGAAGTTCACGATGCAGAATAAGTTTTGATTCTTTTCTTAATTCATCTAATTCGTCTTCGCATTCTTGTATGTATTTTTCTGCTTCTATGTAGTTTTGTCTTTTTGGCTCTTCTATGTTTTCTGGCAAATATTCTGGAACAGTTTGATATACTTTTTCTCTCATTTTATTTTATATTTTCAATTCTGCTTTTATTGCAGTAGGCGCTTCTCCGCCGTGCCATGTGAATTTCGGCCTTATTCTTATTGGATATAATCTTTCTGAATTGTCGTCGAGGATTATTGCAGAGCCTTTCAATGTTGGAAGATTATTAAGCTGCTGCCTGATATTTTCTATTAAATAAGACTGCATTATTTCGTTCAATGCCTCTATATCTTGCTTTGCCGTGACTTTGTGTGAGATGATTATGTCGGATTGTGTCATAACATCTTTGTGTATTTGTCCTGGCTGTTGTGTTGCTAAAACTAGAGAAATACCGGGCTGTCTGCCTTCCCTAAGAAGCTGCTGCAGCGCTTGAGTTGCCGGCGTGGATGAGTCTCGGGGGAGGAACTCATGACATTCATCAATAAATATCCATACTAAGGGATTTTCTCTTTGCTGATTGTAAGAAAGATAATCTTCTCCGCGCATTATAGAGTCTATTTCTTCTTTTTTTCTTGCTTCCATTCTTGTTTTAAACAGTTTTCTTGAGATTAGAGAGATGACAAGGGCTCTGATGTTATAAGAGCTTAGCGAACTGAATACTGATATGTCAAGAATGCTTGTTGTTCCAGGCGTGATTAAATCCTTGATTTCTGTTCCTTCTTTTGTTTTTGAGAAAATTCCCCAGGTTTCTGCTGCGTAAAATAAATATGAAGATATTTCTTTTGTTTCTTTTGAAGCTTTTTTGTCGTGCTCAATTTTCATCTGCACATCTTCCAATGTGAAATCAGAGAATTTGTCTTTGAGTTCTGTGATTGCTCGCTGAATTAAGATAGCGGTAAGTGAATTTAGAGGAAGATTAAAAATAGACAGCCAGTCTTCTGCTTCAAGTTCTGAAACTTTTAATGCAAATGTGTCGTCAAACGGGATGTTTTTCTGTTCGTAGTCAGAAGCTTTGCCGAATGGAACGAAAACTTTTACAGGAAGGTTTTTCGGCTCTAAATCCCATTCTTTCAGCAGTGTTTTGTCTTTTTCGTTTTTGTATTTCATTGTCCAGAAAATTCCCATTGTGTCAAAGATTAGAGATGCGATGTTTTGCGATTCTTCTGCAGGGAGGTTGGAGAGAGATTCTGCGATTACTGACAGCGAGTAGGATTTTCCTGATCCTCTTTTTCCCGCGACGAGGATAATGTGCGATCTTGCTATGTCCATGTAAATGCTGTTTGAGAGAGAGGTGTAATTTCCCATTTTTACATAACCCTTCCCTATGTGAATTAATCCATTGTTGCCAAAGCGTTCTTTGTCTGCTGAATCTCTTCCGATTATAATGTCATAAGGCATTTTTGAAAAAGGGAGTTTTGATTAATAAATGTTGGGATTTTTTGGTTTGCTGTATCTACGAGAATTACATTAAACAAAAAATTATTCTTGCAGTTATTTGTATAAATGTGGCATTATAATTTACTTCTAATTTCTCCATAAACTTTTTTGATGCAGAATATTTTTTAAATAATTGGGAGGTTTTGCTAGAATTTTATAGCTTTTCTCTTTCTTTTTAAGCATATGATATTGTTAAATAAAAAGGTTAAATACTTTTAAACAGACGATATCTAAGACGATAGAATATTATAATTAATTGATGTTGAGACTTTTTAGGATACAGCAGACCAATTAAGTCTTCAGGCTTTTCTTAATTGCTCCGCTGTCTAGTAAACCAACGAAAAACCGAAGAATTAAGTTGGTTTACTATAATTAAAGAATTATTAACTATAATTTCTATTTTATCATCTATTGAGTAAACGAAACAAAATATATAAACATTTTTAAAGGGCATTTGTTTTT
>CAYJQP010000005.1:0-18737 GCA_964372385.1 Candidatus Woesearchaeota archaeon
TAGAGAATTAGATAAAAGTAGATTAAAAAACTTTAATTGTGAGAGTGAGCTAGAAAATGAAGTTATAACATCTGTTTCTATTGGCTTATGTTGATAAGGTGAGTTATCATTATTATAGTAAGATATTAATCTGCATTTTTTGTTCATGCATTTACAATTGGGCAGGATACAAAATTTTATAAATACCTGAATTTTATATAATTAAAACAAAATAAGATAAATTATAAAAGATGGTGAAAAAAATTATTTTTTTTATGGCTTTTTTGCTTGCAATTAGTTTGGTAAGTGCTGTTAATACAGAGATAAAAGTCAAAACTCTCCCAGCTCATAAAGTTAGTATTTTTATTCTGGCGTCAGATGAAGTTTATAATTTACTTGAGAGTTTTCATAAGACTTCTGACATATACGGCGATGTTTCTGTTACTTATTCTTCTGAAATAGATAGTTTTGATGTAAGAGTTATTGTGAAGACGAAGGAAGGAGAGAAATTATTCAATGAGAAGTTTGATGGTTATAATGCAGGCGAGCTGATTTCAATAAGAATTGATAATGAAGAAATCACAAGGGAATACAAACCTGTTGAAGATGTTAATGAAAGTGTGGGAAATGAGACAGGGGGCGGTGAGAATGCAACTTCTGAAGGCGAGGAGGATGTAGTTGGCACAAGCGAGAGTATTATTGAAGAAGGGTCTTCCGATAGCGGAGCTATTACAGGAGAAGTTGTTTCAGACAATGGAGGAGTTAGCAAAATAATTTATGTTGTGATGTTAGTCATAGTTGTTTTGATATTTGTTTTATTTTTGTTGGGAAGGAAAATGGTGTCAAATAGAAAAATGGCAAAATATGGGTCTTCCGGTGATATTTCAGATACAGTGAAAACAGGTGTTGGAGTTCTTAAGCCATTGAATAAAGCTGATGAAAGCAGAGGACTAAAGCAGCTTAATAAAAGTGAAGGGATAGACAGATTGGAGGCTAAAATAAAAGACATGGAGCGGGAGATTAACAAGCTTAGGAATCAGGAAAAAATTCTTGAAGTACAGAAGAAACTTGAAGAAGACAGGCAAGAGCTTGAGAGATTGCAGAGAGGGTATTAGTTTTTTGTGGTGTATGTTAGACGGTTTTGGTGATGTCAAAGTCGGAGGTGAAAGGCAAGGACTTTTTGATTTAGTACTGTCTGGACCAAAAAATAGATAAATTTTTAATTTGTAAATGATATAATGTGAGACATAAATAATTGAGCATGGCTTTTATGCCTCCCGAATATAACAACAGACATTTTGCTCAATTTATTCAGTCTGTTGTTATAATTAATAATAAAACATTTGTTGAATACACTAAACCCTAAATAAGGCCTATTAATTATTTACAGTCTCAAATCTTTTTATCCCCGATAAGTATTTTGTGATTTATCATCAAAAGTATATTGCCTGACGATTAGAAAAATGCAGCACATAACACATTTGGAGGTAACAATTGTGAATTGGCGTAGTTGAAAATTACCTGTATTCAAATAATTATTGTTGATGTCGATATACAATCAGAAAGATTTAAAGCTTTGATATGAATTCTTTTTAAATGCCAGCGTGCCAGAATGGTTTAATGGGCCGGTCTCGAAAACCGGTGTTCGCAAGAACGTCTAGGTTCGAATCCTAGCGCTGGCGTCTTTTATCTTAGGCAAGAGTCCATTATTTGCTTATTATAAAGGAGAACATAAATAATTGAGCATTTCATTTATGTTCCCTGAATATATAGTGAAAGACAGAAGTCTTTCCCTATCTAGTCAACGACAAATTGAGGAAAAACTAAAGTCGTTGACTATAGCAACAGACAATTCGCTCAATTATTTGAGTCTGTTGCTATAAATAAAAAATATTAAAAGTTAGATCATTATTGCAAGATTAATTTTTCGAGGGTTTGCCTTCGGTAATTATCAAAAAGCAGGTTTATCAAATCAACAATTGCAAGATTAATTTTTTTACTAATTTAAATTATAATCTCTGCTCCTAACTTGTCTTTTTCTTCGTCAAAATCTGTGACAAGCCCTTCTGTTGTCAATATAAGAGAGGCAATGCTTGATGCGCTTTGCAGTGCGTTTCTCACGACTTTTGTTGGGTCAATGACGCCGGCCATGACTAAATCTTCATAGTTGTCTATTTTTGCGTTGTAGCCGATGTTTTCATTTTTATCTTTTAAGAATGCTATGACTTCTGCTCCGTCTTTTCCAGAATTTTCCGCTATTTGTTTTATAGGACCTTCAAGTGCTTTTTTTACTATTTTTAATCCAATTTCTTGTTCTGAAGAAAGATTTAATGATTCAAGTTTTTTTATTGAATGCAATAGTGTGAGCCCTCCGCCCGGAACTACGCCTTCTTCAACAGCAGCTTTTGTTGCGTGGAGCGCATCGTCTATTCTAGACTTTTTTTCCTTTAATTCTGTTTCAGTTGCAGCGCCGACGTTAATAACAGCTACACCTCCGGAGAGTTTTCCCAAACGTTTTCTTAAATCTTCTTTTTTGTATTCACTTGTTTCTTCTTCAATCTGCTTTTCTATAAGTCTTATTCTTTTTTCTATAGTGTTTTTGTCGCCAAGCCCCTGTATAATCAAAGTCTCCTCTTTTGTTATTTTAACTTTTTTTGCAGAACCTAAATCATCTAAAGAGATATCTTTTATTTTTTCTCCTGTGTCTTTGGAAAATAGTTTTCCTCCTGTGAGAATTGCAATGTCTTCAAGCAATTCTTGTTTTTCGTCGCCAAAGCCGGGAGATTTAACAGCACAAACCTTTAATGCTCCTCTTATCAAATTTATCACAAGCATTGTGAGAGCTTCGCCTTCCATATCATCTGCTATGATAACCAACGGCCTTCCTTCATGCGCTATTAATTCCAAGACAGGTATTAAATCTTTTATTGCTGAAATTGATTTGTCTGTGATAAATATGTACGGGTCTTCAAAGTTTACTTCCATTTTTTCCTGATTTGTTACCATGTATGGCGACAAGTATCCTTTGTCAAACTGCATTCCTTCAACTAATTCAAGATATGTTTCTATGCCTTTTGCTTCTTCAACTGTTATGACGCCCTTGTTTCCAACTTTTTCCATTGCTTCTGAAATTATTTCGCCTATTTTCTCGTCGTTATTTGCAGAAATTGTAGCGACCTGTTTTATTTTTTTCTTGTCGTTTATAGAAACTGATTTTGCTTTTAAAAATTCAACTACTTTTTCTGTCGCGATTTCTATTCCTTTTTTTATTTCAATTGGGTTGCTTCCGGCTGTTATGTTTTTGAGCCCTTCTGTAACTATTAATTGGGCAAGCAATATGGCTGTTGTTGTCCCGTCGCCCGCCTTATCTTGAGTTTGGGAAGCAACTTCTTTAATTAATTTTGCGCCCATATTCTCAAATTTGTCTTTTAGTTCTATTTCTTTTGCGATTGTGACGCCGTCGTTTATAATTAAAGGAGATAACGGTTTGTCAAGGATTATGTTCCTGCCTTTTGGGCCGAGTGTTACTTTTACTGTGTTTGCAACTTTATCAATGCCTTTAAGCAAGGCGTGCCTCGCGGCTTCGTTGAAGAGAATTTGTTTTGCTGTCATTTTAGATTATTCCTTCTGCTCGTAATAAATCTCTTTTTGTGCCATATAAACTAATTTTTGCAGGATCATAATGGAAGATTTCTTCTCTTAATATTTTACCTAGTCCTAAACAGCCATCTCGCGTAGGAGTTAAATGTCCTCTTGCAACTTCTAATTCATATATTTGTTCGTTATCTATTCTTCCAACAAAAGTATGGCTATTCATGGAAGTTGCATAATAAACTGCTTTCCCGTAACCGTAAATTTCTACTTTATCACCAAGTTCTAATTTCTTTAGGTCATCTAGATTTCTTATTTTCTTTGCTGGTTGTGTTTGTTTTTTCATTTTATCCTTCTATCTTAGCGATTATATCTTTATATTCTACAATTATGAATTTCTCGTTGTTGTATTCAAATTCTTCGTTTAAATAGCCGGCGTATAGAACTTTATCTCCGTGATGCAGTGGAATCCTTGAGCCGTCTTTTAATGTTCCGACTTCCTGCACTATACCTTGCTTTTTTTCTTCCGAGCCTTCTGGGAGATATATCCCAGACTTTGTTCTTTCTTCTGCTTTAACGGGCTTTAAAATAACTCTTTCTCCGATTGGTGTTAATTTCATCTTGCTTTGCTAAATAATTTTTGTGAGATTTGTATTTTTAAATTTATCTGTGATGAAGTTCAATAATAGTTTTGATAAGTTGTGTTAAAAGAAGGTAATTGATATGTTTTAGCACCATCAAAAATAGCCCTGTTTTTTTATATTTAATAAAAATCTATTAGCTATTCTTCAATTTTAGATTATCATTTATTCTTTTTTCTCTCTTGGCTGTTCAAGTTTTACGCCTAGTTTTTCAAGCTCTTTTATGTGGGCTTTGATAAGACTTTCTGTTATGCTTATTATTCTTATTAATTCTGTGCGTTCTGCGGCGAGAGTGTTAATGCATCCTTTATGATAGCCAATTTGCTCTTCTTCTGATATTTTCTGCTTTGTCATTAATTTGTTGAGAGATAATGTTATTTAAGGCTGTTGGTTTTATTCAGCAGAAGCCGAGGCAATATCCATTTTTACAGCAGGAATCTTCTGGGAGAGCGTAACTTTTTCCTTTTTCTTCATTTTTTGAATAATCAATTATGTCATTACCGTCGGATTTTCTATAAATTAAATTTTGTTTTAGGGATGGCAGAGAATATTCTGATAGGGCTTCATTTCTTGTGCTTGGTATTTGGTAATTGCCAATTTCTGAATTTAGAGATTGGTAATCTAAAGGCATTTTTGATTCCGGTGCGAGATAAGTTATTCTTGGAGAGTCAAAGATTGGATAGGAATTAGAATCAGAATCAGAGAGAGATTCACCATTGTATGAATTATTTTGAGTGTCGTTATATTCATTTGAAGAGTTGATTGAATAGTTTAAATTTTTGTTTGAGTTATTACTTGGATTTCTTAGATAAAAATCAAGAGCTAAATTTTCTATGCCCTTTCTGATTGTTGATGTGATGTCTTTGTTTGGAGAAGTATGCTTAGAAAGACGTCCTTCTAAAGAGTGCCAGCCGGATAAATCAATGAAAGGGATTTTCTTTCCATCTTCATAAACATAAGTTAATCTTGATTGCATGAAAAGAGTGCTTATTATTGGTTTTTATATATTTGTGTGATTGGGTTTTGATTGATGTATTTCCTGAAAAAAATATCCAGATTTTTGTATTTTTGATGATAAATAATGATAAAATGTTTTGTCTGATATTGGTTGTAATTTAAGATTATTGTTTATATCTGTTGATTATTATGACTGCAAAAAATTAAAAAAGTTGGTGATTGATACATTTTAGCACAAAAAAATAGCTCAATTATCATATAATATCGACGATAAAATAATAATGAAACTCTTGTCAGACGTTACTTGCAATTCAAAATACTTGTTTATGGGCATATTAGGGGTTATAACAGCTAAAAATCAAAAAAGTTAGTGCCGAATTGTGCTAATCACCAAAAATTAATCCTATCTTTGCTGATAACCATTTATTAACGTCTATTTATTTTCGTGCCTGCTGGCGTGTCTTCAATTGAATAGCCTTTTTCTTTGATTTGCTGTCTTAATGCATCGGCTTCGGCAAAATCTTTGTTTTTCCTCGCAGTTTCTCTTTTTTCAAGAAGTTCTCGCACCTCATTTGGGATTTTTATTTTTTCTTCTTTGATGCCTTTTATACTTAATCCAAGAATTTTGTCAAATTTTTCCAGCAATTTTATTTTTTTCTTTGCGTCAAAATTGAAATCATCAAGGCATTTATGGAAGATTTGGACTGCTTTTGGTATATTTAAATCATCGTTGATTGAATTTAAAAATTGTGTTTCGTATTTTTCTGTTAAATCTTTGCCTTTGTGCTCTTCTTTTTTTATTTCTATAATTTTTCTTTTTATTTTTTCAAATGTTGATTTTGCCGCGTCAAGGTTTTCAAGCGCGAATCTTAGCGGTTTTTTATAATGTGTTAGAAGGCACAAATATCTGAAGTCAAGAGGAGCGTAGCTGATTTCTTCAAGCTCTGACAGCGTGTATAAGCCGCCGGTTGATTTTGATACTTTCTCGCCTTTTTTGTCAAGGAGCCAGGCAGCATGGAGCCAGTATCTCACGAATTGTTTTTTTGTCGCTGCTTCTGACTGCGCAATTTCGTTTGTGTGATGAACTTGTATATGCTCCTGCCCGCCAGTATGGATATCAATTGTTTTTCCAAGATATTTCATTGACATTGCAGAGCATTCAATGTGCCAGCCGGGGAATCCTATTCCCCAAGGAGAGTGCCATTCCTGCTGTCTTTTTTCTTCTGGAGATGAGAATTTCCATAATGCAAAATCTGTTTTGTGCTTTTTCTCTCCGAGGGGAATTCTTTTTCCTGCTTTTAGATTTTCAATTTTCAGCCTTGCTAATTTTCCGTAGTCTTTGAATTTTACTGAATTGAAATAAATTCCGTCTGATGTTTTATATGTGTATCCTTCTTTTTCTAATTTTTTAATTAATTCAATCTGTTCTTTTATATTTTCTGTTGCTTTTGTCCATTTTGTAGGGGGAAAGATATTAAGTTTTTTCAAATCGTCCTGAAAGACTTTTAGATAAAATTCTGTGATTTCTTTTGCTGTTTTACCTTCTTTTTTTGCGGCTTTTTCTATTTTGTCTTCTCCTTCGTCTGCATTACTGGTGAGATGGCCTACATCTGTGACATTGATAATATGCTTTACTTTGTAATTATTATAAAGAAGGACGCGTTTTAGAATGTCATTAAAAATATAAGTGCGAAGATTGCCGATGTGCTGATACCAATAAACTGTCGGGCCGCAGGAGTACATGCCAACATGAGCGGGAGAGAGCGGCTTGAATATCTCTTTTTTTCTTGTCAGTGTGTTGTAGAGTTTTAGCTGTATCATTAATTTATTTAGATATTGGATTTTATAAATTGATTGTTTGTTTGCTAAGAAATATATTCTTGAAAAGCTAAACATTTAAATATAAAGTTGTTTTTTAAAAATTATGGAAAAAGATATTGACAGAATTCCGAAGAATGCGGACACTGATATTGTCATAAGAATAGATGATTTTGGCGGAAAAAGAGGATTGACTATAAGAGAGTTTGTAAGAGCGGAGAAATACACTGGCTTTACAAAAGCAGGGACGAGGATTCCTATTGAGCATTTTGAAGCATTCAAGAAGGCAATTAATTCTATTGATGAGAATGAACTGATGGAAGGCTTAAACAGTGGAAATATGGTTTCTTCTGCAAATTCTTCTGGAAGTTCTGCTGAAAAAATGATAAATGAAAAAGAAAGCTTGAAGAAAATGCAAAGCGAGAGCGATTTTATGGAAGAGGCGATTTAGATTTTTTTATGCAAAGGAATAAGATTAAATATTCACGAATTTATTTGTTAGCATGGTGATAATTCATTTTTTATTTGTTGTTTTATTTTTGGTCCTGCTTGTAGTTGGTTCTGATTTTTTTGTAAAATCCGCGTCAAGGATTGCAAAAAGAATTGGGGTTTCAGAATTAGTAATAGGGCTTGTGCTTGTTGCAAGCGGCACTTCAATTCCAGAGTTTACTGTGGCGATATTTTCCTCAATCAAAGGACATACAGAAATCATAGTAGGCAATATAATTGGAAGCAATGTAGCAGATTTATCCTTGATAACTGGCTTTATTTTACTACTGTACTCCGGCGTGAAGACAAATAAATTAATTTTGAAGAGAGACGGATATGTTATGCTGTTAGCCGCGGTTTTATTTTTCATTTTTGCTATGACAGGAAGCATAAAATGGTATATGGGCGTTATATTTCTGCTTATTTATGTAGGTTATTTGTTTATTTTATTTAGAACTAATAAAGGCAAGGAGCATAAACACCATCTTGAAGAGCATCTTAAATTGGACCGCGGTTTTGGAAAAGATGTATTGATTTTTGTTTTAAGCTGCGCTGCGATTTTTATCGGAGGCAGATATATTATTTCTGAGATAATTTTCTTAGCTGATTATTTTAGGACACCTGAGACGACAATTGGTGTTTTGAATGCAATTGGGACAACTCTTCCTGAATTTATGGTTTCTATAATCGCAGGCAGGAGGAAGCTATGGGATTTATTTTGGGGCAATATAATTGGAAGCAATATCACAAATATTTTCTTGATAATCGGGACGGCGTCTTTGATAAGTCCTATTAAAGTAATTCCTTTGTCGCTTTATTTTGCAATACCCCTTATGGTTTTTTTGACGATGCTCTTTTTGATTTTTATAGCAACTAATTGGAAAGCTTCAAGGAAAGAAGGGGCTGTGCTTTTTGCGCTTTATTTTGTGTTTATTTTTGGATTGTTTTATTTGAGTTTGTGATGCGGGGGATTTTTTTGATAACGTAGTTAAAAGTGGCGGATATTTTTTAATAGCATTATCTGCGATGATGAAATATTATTAATCAACATTTGGGACTTTTTATGATAATCATAGAGTTATTAACGATAAATTTCTATTTTATTATCTGTTGTGTAACAAAACCATTTTTCTCAAGGTTTAAAAACTAAGATTTTTAAGTAGTTAGTGAGAATGGGGAGAAATTATAATGACAACAGAAGCGAGAATCAGACAGCCAATAGTAACAGTAGTAGGACATGTAGATCACGGGAAAACTTCGATTTTGGATTTTTTTAGAAAGACAAATGTGCAGGAAGAAGAGGCGGGAGGGATAACGCAGAAGATATCTTATACGAAATTTCCTTTGATGCATATTAAGGAGAGCTGTCCCTTGATTGATGCGCAGAGCGTTAAGATTTCAATTCCGGGCTTTTTGTTTATTGATACGCCTGGGCATGCGGCGTTTACTAATTTAAGGAAGAGAGGCGGCAGTTTGGCAGATTTGGCAATATTAGTTGTTGCAATTAAGGAAGGTATCAAGCCGCAGACAGCTGAAGTTTTGCAGATTTTGAGAAGCTATAAGACGCCGTTTGTAATTGCGCTGAATAAAATTGACACAATATCTGGGTGGAGACGAGGTTATGGCAATTTGAAGGATAGCGTGGAAGGGCAGGCATTAAATGTATCGCAAGAATTTCAGGAAGCTCTGCTGACTTTTCAGAGCGCTTTGAATGAGCATGGTTTTGATTCTGCTTTGTATTACGAAATCAAGGATTTTTCAAAACAAGTTGCTATTGTGCCTTGCTCTGCAAAAACAGGGGAAGGAATTCCAGAGTTGTTGTTTGTGCTATGTGGCTTGTGCCAGAAATTTCTGCAGAAGAGGTTGGAAGTAGGAGAGATTGGAAAAGGAGTTATTCTTGAGATCAAAAAAGAGAAGTCAATGGATTATGTTGAGGCGATTCTTTATGACGGTTCGTTGAGTGTTGGCGATGAAATTGCAATTGCTTCTTTTAATGAGCCGATTGTTTCAAAAGTCAGGGGCTTGAAAGAAATTAAGCCATTGTGTTTTGATTATTGCGGTGTTAAGAGAATAGATGCTGCTTCTGGAGCGAGGATACATCTTACTAATAAAGAGGGTGTTCTGCCAGGAATGCCTTTTCAAATATTGAAAGGTGATCTTGAAAAATTAAAGGCAGAGTTTAAGAAGGAGCTTGCAAGTGCGACGAAATTTGATAAGCAGGGTATCATAGTCAAAGCAGATTCTCTTGGCAGTTTGGATGCATTGCTGGCATTGCTAAGACAAGAGGGAATTAAAGTTGTTAAAGCAGGAATAGGGCCAATAGGGAAATCAGATTTAGTTTCTGCAAAGGCAAATCTTGACATTAATCCATTGGACGCTGTGATTTTAGGATTTAATGTTGGTTTTGAAGAGGATTTAGATTTTTTCGGAGTTAAAGTTTTTAACGAAGATGTTATCTATAAGCTGATTGAAAATCTTCAAGAATGGAGAAAGGCAAAGCAGAACGAGATTGAAAAAGAAAGAATGCTTAGTTTAGGAAGCATTTGCAAACTTGAGATTTTAGGCGAGTATGTTTTTAGAAATTCTAATCCTGCTATTTTCGGTGTTCGTGTTATAGCAGGGAAAGTTAAAGTTGGTTTGCCTTTAATTGATGACAAGGGCAAGCAGGTTGCGAGAGTGAAAGGATTGCAATTGGATAAGGAGAGTGTTTCTGAAGCGGTCGGTGGGCAGGAGCTGGCTGTTTCTTTGCCCGGAATTAATTTTGAGAGGCGGTTGAAAAATCAAGAAATAAAATATTTGTATTCTGATATTTCTGCCAAGATGTTCAAGGAATTCAAGAAAAATAAGGATTTGTTTTCCGCTAATGAGCTTAGGGTTTTGGATGAAGTTGCGAGGATGAAGGGATTTTGATGATGGTGTTTGCGATATTGAGGAACGGCGATTGGGAAGAAGTAGAGTTCACTCGTCCCTGTGGAAGAGCGACCTGCGGGACTTAGGTTCCGTAGTCTGGAAGGTGTGGAAACACGAAATACCGTTAAGTTTATAAATTCTTCCCACCTTGCTGTTGATAGGTGGGAGAATGATAATTGCAAAGTGTGATTCAAAGGGAAGATTGTATTTGCGCGAGGCTGTGCGTAAGAGACTCGGAAATAGGTTCGTGGTTGTTGAATCGAAGGACTCTTTGACTCTCCGCTCTGTCGCGAGAGATCCTGTGAAGGAGCTTGAGAAGATGGGAGAGAAGTTGCGGGGAAAGTCTTTGAACGAAATCAAGCGGATGATTCGCGAAGAGGCGTTGAAGGAGGTAATGAATGATCTACGCGGACACTGACTTCTTCCTCGCTCTGATGAAGCCGAGCGACTGGTTGAAGAGATCAGCAGGGCGGATACTGAAGGAGCATGTTGGTGAGTTCTGGACTTCGTCGGCAGTGCTCTTGGAGCTTCTTCTTCTAGGGAAAAGGTTGGAGCTCGATCCCGAGTGGCTTCTCATCAACTTGTTCGAGATCGCGACTGTCGGGGACGGAACGGACGAGATCTTTCTGCGTGCCGCGCGATACATGCGAGACGAGGCTGTCGGAGTGTTTGACGCTGTGCACGCCGCTTACTGTGGTGAGGGTAAGATGATCGTTAGCTCCGACAAGGTGTTTGATCGGCTTGGGCTGAAGAGGATTCCGCTGGAGAGTGTGGAGAGAAAAGTGGCGTGAAGGGATTTTAGGCGATTTTACGGTGTTTATTATTAATTATTTAATGGTATCAAAACAAAAACTTTATAAAGATGCCGTTTTATTCTATGTCATATGAGATTAAACTCTAAGAGCAAATTAGAAGATTCTGTGAGGGGCGAGATAGGAGGTATTGTAGCAGGAGCAATAGATATGGCCGCAATGCCTGTTTGTGCATATTTTGGAAGTTATATCGGCGAGGGAATAGGATATGTTCGGGGAAATATGATTGATTTTATTCCATATGTTAATGATGTCGCTCCTTGGTTAGCTGAAAGAGCAGGACTGATTAATAATGCAGAGAATACTACTGATTTGAACGAAAATTTATATCAAACAAGCGGGGCAATTGCTGGATTCTGGGGTGGGTTGTTGTTGCCATGGAAAGTTATTGCGGCTGCTTACAAAGATGATTAAGAAAAATAATCTTTTAAAAAAATTTTCTAAGCAAACTTTAAAAACCCATTTTATTTGAAGAAGATATGGCATTCAAGCTGAATATTTCGCAGAGCGGAAAAGCATGGAAGATGGAATTAGCGTCTGAAGTCTTAGTTGGAAAAAGCATCGGCGAGAAAGTTGATGGGAAAGAAATTGGCGCAGATTTTGACGGATATGAATTTGAAATTAAGGGCGGGACAGATTTTGCCGGTTTTCCGATGTACAAGGAATTAGCGGGAATTGGATTGGGCAGAGTTTTATTGACAAAGGGATGGGGAATGAAGGACAATAGAAAAGGAATGAGATTAAAAAAAACTGTCAGGGGAAAAATAATTTCTGATAAAGTTGTGCAGATTAACATGAAAGTTCTGAAAGAAGGAAAGAAAAATTTGAGCGAGATTTTTCCAGAGCAGAATAAAATTAAGGAAGTTGTGACAGAGAAAGAAGGAAAGTCTAAGGCAGAAGTCAAGGAAGAGAAGAAAGTTGAGAAAGCTAAAGAGGCAGTAGAACAAACAGCGGTTTAATTACACGAATTCATAATTATTAATTCCAAATATGCTAGCAGGATGTCCACTAAATAACTTTAAATATTATTTGTGAACGGCTACATAAAATAATTATCATACTTCTATTTATCTTCGGTAATTATCATACCTTTATCTTTATCATCTTTACAGACCTATTTTCTATTTAAAACTTTCAAGAGGACTGTGTACTAGTAATATATTTTCTAATTGACAGAGGGCATAATTTTAATAATGAATTACAAAATACTTATTGAGGATAAAAAGATTTATAGAACTAACTTTAATAAATATTACTTAATGTTTAGTGGTTTAATCAATGTCTAATCGTCTTGCAAGTTTTACTCTTTTTTCAAGTTCGTAGAATGCTGATTTTTCAGTTTCTGTCTGCTGTCTAGTGCGTTCGCCTTGATGAAATCCTTCCCTTGTAGAATTTTCTAGTATTTTTCTAGTTTCATTTTGAATTTTTCTGCAAGAAAATCTTTGTGCAATTTTTACTTCATTTTTTAATACGCCTCCCGATGTTACATATTTGTAAATATATCCAATATCGCTGACTGAATACTGTCTTCCTTCTTTTTTAGAGACATAGCGAGCAATTTTCTCAAGACATTTTTCTGTAGATCGTCCATTTTGTTTTCCGATAACATCATACATCAAATTTACAATTCTTATGTAATCTTTCCAATTAATGTTAAGACATTCGCGGGTTTTGACTGCTTTGAGCTTTGCGTATTTCGTGTGATTTTTCATATTATGAGAATAGATTTGTTCTTTTTAAAAATAGTTATAATGAAAGTTTTCTCCGACTAAGATTTATAATGGAATTTGAGGAAAAAGTGAAGATAGAATGATAGAGCCTGATCTTTAGACAATAGAAAAATATATATATTTCTTCATTATTTGTTTTCTATGGTAAGTTTGAGGGAGGAGCTTAGAGAAGTTGAAAAATTAAGAAGTGGCTTACACGCAGAAATAGTATCGCAGGAGAGTGTCCCAGCGCATTATGAAAGGGTTACTAAATTTTGGAAGGGCGGATATGGTGATGAGGGGAGAAATAGTGGAGAGTATGAGGAGAGTGAGTGGGTGCCTGAACAACTACGGATAGCGCATCCTGATGTTCAAGCAAGAGAATCCGCTAGGTCAGAGCTTGGAAAATTTACAACTCTTCTGAATGGTGTAGTGTCAGATATAAGGCCGGAATAGCATTACAGAAAGAAGAAATAGAAGATGAAGTTTCGCGATGGGCGTGGGATTTGATAATTGATCATTGTGGGGCTGATACTTTTAGCAAAAGAGAAAAAGCCAAGGCAGAACTTTTTTATTTATACAATCATGTTAGGGTTAGAGATACGAGATTCAAAATAGGCGACGCATTGGGGAAGGCAAATGAGGAAATTTTCTCTGATGAAATTTTAAGATATGGCACTAAATATTTATCTGATTATGATTTGAGCTCGGTTTTTTATGTTGGAACGAAATCAGGGTGGAGTATAGGAGATTTGAAAATATCAAGAGAAGCAAGGATTAAAGCAGGGAGAGCACTTGGATGTAATCCGTTAACAGCGAGGGTAAAAATTTTAGTGAATGATATTTTAAGTAGTTTTAGAGCTTAATTTACTCAAACTTTTTTAATATTTTTTTTCCCAAGAAAGATTTATACAAGTTGAAGAAAAAGAAAAGATTTAATAAGATAATTGATTTAAAGTTTGTATAAAAGGTTTGACTTCAGATGAAAAAAGGGGATATATCGAATATATTGTATGTATCAAGCTTTCCTCCAAGGGAATGCGGCATAGCTACTTTTACAAAAGATTTAACAAGAGCTATGGATCATAAATTTAATCCGAGCTTGAAATCAAAGATTCTCGCAGTGAATGACAATGGAAGCAGCATATATAATTACGGAGGCAAAGTTAAATATCAGCTGAATGAGACAGATATTGAGCATTATATAGAAAGCGCGGAGAGAATAAACAAATCAAAGAAGATAAAATTAGTCTGCATCCAGCATGAGTTTGGAATTTTTGGCGGAGGAGAAAACGGAGAGTTTATTGTTCCTTTCTTGGAGAAACTTAATAAGCCATGCTCTATAACTTTTCACAGCGTTGTGCCAAATCCAAGCGAAGCGAGAAAAAAAGTTGTGCAGGCGATTGCGAAGAGAGCTTCTGCGATAGTTGTAATGGCGAGGAAGGCAATAGAAATTTTAGAGGAGAAATATAATGTTGACCCAAAAAAAGTTTATTTCATTCCACATGGAATTCCTAACATAACTTATTCAAACAAAAAAGGCATTGAGAAAATCAAAAGAGCTCTTGGTTTAGAGAATAAAATAGTTCTTTCAACATTTGGCTTAATAAACGCAGGCAAGGGAATAGAATATGTCATAAAAGCACTGCCGAAGATAGTTGAGAAATATCCGAATGTCATTTATTTAGTAATAGGAGAGACTCATCCTAATGTGAGAAAGAGAGAAGGAGAGAAATATAGGAACAGCCTTATTGCTCTTGCAAAAAAATTAGGCCTGACAAATAATGTCAAGTTTTATAATAAATATTTAACACTTGATGAAATAATAAATTATTTGAAAGCCAGTGATATTTATATGTTTTCTTCGCAGGATCCGACACAGATAGTTTCAGGGACATTGGCATATGCAGTAGGAGCTGGAAAGCCAGTGATAGCTACAAAATGTCCGCATGCGCAAGAGCTTCTTCAAGACGGGAAAATAGGATTTTTAGTTGATTTTGGCAGTCATATGCAAATTATGAAAGCTTTGGATATTTTGTTGGAAAATTCAAAGTTGAGAGTGAATTTGGGTAGGGGGGCTTATGAATCAACCAGAAACATGCTTTGGCAGAATGTGGCGGCAGAGTATCTCAAGGTTTTTAAGAACATTATCAAAGTCAAGGAGGATGTCGGTTTGTACAAGTTCCCAAGAATTAAGATAGAACATTTAATTAACATGACGAATGATACGGGCATTATAGAGCACGCGAAGCATTCTATTCCAGACAGGTCTTCCGGCTATACATTAGATGACAATGCGAGGGCATTGATCGTTGCTGTGAAGCATTATAACAAATTTAAATCAGAACAGGCGCTGAAATTAATCAAGACATATCAGAGCTTCATTTATTATGCACAGACAGAAGATGGCTATTTTCATAACAGACTTTCTTACGATAAAAAATTTACAGAAAAAGTTGGAAGCGAGGATTCTTTTGGCAGAGCTATTTGGGCTGTAGGAACTGTTGTGTCAAGCAGTGTAAGCGACGACATAAAGCTGAATGCAAAGTTTATTTTTGACAACGCTATTGAGAATATTTATAATTTGAAAAACATAAGGCCAAAGGCATTCAGTATCGTAGGATTATATGAATATTATAAAATCTATAAGCATCAGGATATTTTGGACAAAGCAAAGCATCTTGCAGATTTGTTATTGAAAGCATATGAAAATAACAGTGCTGAAGAGTGGAAATGGTTTGAGGATTCTGTTACATACTCAAATGGAAAGATTCCTGAAGCTTTATTTTTAGCATATGAAATGACTAAAGATGAGAAGTACTTGAAAGTTGCAGAAGAGAGCCTTGAATTTCTGACAAGTTTGGTTTTAATTAATAAGCAGCTTGTTTTGATAGGACATAATGGATGGTATAGTTATGGGCAGAGAAGAGCTTTTTATGACCAGCAGCCAGTTGATGCGTCGTCAATGGTGCAGGCATATATGACGGCTTATAAAGTAACTGGAAAAGAAGATTATTTTGAGAAAGCAGCGATTGCTTACAACTGGTTTTTGGGAAGGAATTCTATCAACCAAGTTATTTATGATGAGTCAACAGGCGGATGTTATGACGGCTTGCTGCCTGACTGCGTTAACTTAAATCAGGGAGCAGAAAGCACTGTCTGTCATCTGCTCGCGAGATTGTGTCTAGAGGAAAAATGAAATGCCTTGTTGTTGTCGCGCATCCTGATGATGAAGTAATTTGGATGGGCGGATATATTCTAAAGAACAGAGAATTTGAATGGAAGATAATCTGCTTGTGCAGAAAAAACGACGCTGACAGAATGCCAAAGTTTTTTAGAGTGTGCAAAGAGCTGAATGCAGAGTGCGCAATTTCTGATCTTGATGACGAGGAATTTTTTGAATTGGAATCTGATGAGGTTATACGGAGAATAAAAGAGATGAAAAAGAAAAATAATTATGATTATATTTTTACTCACGGAGAGAACGGAGAATATGGGCATGTGAGGCATATTGATGTGCATAAAGCTATTAATAAGATGCTTTTCAATGGGGAGTTGAAATGCAGGAAAATTTTTTATTTTGCTTATGCAGGAAAGAATGAGCCCGGAAGTTTCTGCTATGCAGACAAAAGTGCAAATAAATTTATAAAGCTGTCAAACTCTTTACACTCAATGAAGAAACATTTAATAAAAAACATTTATGGTTTTGACGAGGGAGGTTTTGAAGTTATGTCAAGCAGAGATGTTGAAGCCTTCAATGTCAGGGAGTTGAGATGAAATCAATTGTACTTTATGCTTATCCGCCGGAATCAGACGGTTTGAGCATTCAGGGAGATATGCTGTATAAGGGTTTGTTAGAGCAAGGTTATGATGTTCTACCGTGCAATTTTGAAGCTGGATTGCAGAAAGAGTTTTATTTAAAGAAGTTCAAGCCAGATGTTGCATTTGGGATTGGATATTGGGCGAATACGCCGACTTTAGTTCATGAGCCGTTGAAATTTGGCGTTACTCCTGTACCTTGGTTTAATGCAGACGGATGGGTTGCGAATTATCATAAAGATTTGGAAGCATTGCCTTTGGTTTTGACAACAAGCCAGTGGGTTAAGGAGACTTATGAGAGAGACGGAGTTAATGTAAAAAATTTTGTGCCCCTGCATATCGGTATTGAGACAGAGCTTTTCATTCCTATGCAGAGAGATGAAAAGATAAGAGGAATTAGAGAAATGCTTGGCATAACTAACGACGAGAAGATGATATTAACAGTTGGCGGAGATGTCACAAGCAAGGGGGCGCAGGAAATGTTTAAAGCGCTTGCTAAAGTTAATGAGAAATTTAAGAATTGGAAATATGTCTGCAAGAGTTGGCCTTCTGATTCCGCGCACGACTGGCATGATGAGGAATCAAAAATAGTTGAAGAATTGGGAATTAAGGATAAAGTGATATTTTTAGAAGGAAATTTCTCAAAGGAGTTTATGCCTTATTTGTTGAATGCCTGCGATGTTTATGCAGCACCTTCGCGGCTTGAAGGATTTGGCATGATACAGGTTGAGGCAATGGCTTGCGGGAAGCCAGTGATTTCTATTGACGCCATGGGACCGAAGGACACAATTGTTCACGGCAAGACAGGATTTCTTGCGAAAATTGCAGATAAGGTTATTTTAGAGCAGGAGTGGGTTTATCCATGGATGGGTTTTCCAGAGGAAAAGATAATTAAGTTTGACAAGCCGAGAGTTTTCGCTTACAGAGCAGATATAGACGAATTGGCCGAATATACTTTTAGATTATTAACGGACGATGTTTTAAGCAGAAAAATGGGAGAAGAGGCAAGAAGGCATGCAGTCAAGAATTTTGATTATCATGTGACATCAAGGAAAGCTGCTGAAATTGTCAAGGAAAAATTGAGTTTGGGCGAGCAAGTAAAAGCTCCTGTTAGAGTCAGGTGAGCTTTTTATAATTAAAGTATCGAGAAGTTTGAATAATTCAATTTTCAATAAAAAATAGCTAAATAATTCAGCAATAAAAACAAATAATTAATAAAGCTAAAATGTTTTAAGCTCTAAGATAATGTTTTTCTATTTTTGCAAAGTTCTTTATATCCATAATCCTTGAATGGATTGAACACAAGGATTATGAGAAGAGTCGGGTAAGTATAAAGCATAGACGATAAGTTTAAGAGTTGGGCTTGTTTCTCATATTAATTTAAGAGTAGTAAATAACAGAAAAGTTTATAAATACTGATTTATAATTAAATCCAATATGGCAATACAACTTAAACAAATGAAAGGAGAAGAGCTTGTTAATAAAGTACTAGCTGGAGAAAGGGATTTCTCTGGAATAGTGTTAGAAAAAGGTTTTGATTTGAGTGGTTACGGAGGTTTTGAGGAAATGCAGAGATACCTTAAAGCTCAGGAGCTTACTAATAACCCTTTAGATATAACTGATTCTAATTTTGCATATATAAAAGCACAGGGTTTGTATTTGCCTTTTGTTAGAGCTAAAAGAGCAGAGCTTAAGGGAGCAAACCTTGATGGAGCAGACCTTAGGGGAGCAAACCTTAGGGAAGCAAACCTTGATGGAGCATACCTTAGGAAAGCAAACCTTGAGGGAGCAAACCTTGAGGGAGCAGACCTTAGGAAAGCAAACCTTGAGAGAGCAGACCTTGATGGAGCAGACCTTAGGAAAGCAAACCTTGAGAGAGCATACCTTGGGAGAGCATACCTTGGGAGAGCAAACCTTAGGGAAGCAAACCTTGATAGAGCATACCTTTGGAGTGCAGACCTTACGGGAGCAAACCTAATGGATGTTAAAAATCTAGAGAGTGCTATTAATTT
>CAYJQP010000005.1:18837-20295 GCA_964372385.1 Candidatus Woesearchaeota archaeon
ACCTTACGGGAGCAAACCTAATGGATGTTAAAAATCTAGAGAGTGCTATTAATTTGGGATATGCTCATTTCTTAAATACAAGAGTTACTTCAAAAGAAAGGAAGATTATAGAAGCTGATTTAAAAAATAAGAGATTATTCATAGAGGAATAAACTTTTGACTGTTTTTAGATTTTCATAATTAATTTCTCGCGGAGCTTTAACTGTGTTTCATAAGCTGTTTTCTTTGAAGTCTAAACGAAGTTTTTCTTTATATTTTTTAGACTGTTCAGGATTTCTGTTAGTGAAATTTTCTTTACTGTTGTGACGACATCGCCGCCGCCTGAGTAAATTAATAAATCATTTTTATCAAGTATGAGACCTGTTGGAAATACGACATCTTTATCTTCAAATGTTCCTTTCTCGTATTTCATTCTCGGGGTTATTATTGGAACTTGCGATTTTGCAATAATTTTTTTCGGATTTTTTAAGTCAAGGAGTGCTGCACCGACGGCATATTTAATTCTTTTTTCCTTATGATAAAAAACTTCTTTTAATTTTTTAATAAATCCGGATTCTTCTTTAGGTTCTATGACGCCGTGGTATAGCAATAGCCAGCCTTTTTCTGTTTTTATCGGCGGAGGCCCAGTTCCTACTCTGCCTGAATCCCAGCTGGATTTTTTTGATAATCTAAGAGAGCTTGCTTCTCCCCAATGCTCTAAATCTTTTGAATAGGAGAGCCAAATATGCGGCGAGCTGAACTCAAAACTTCCCTCTGGGCGGTTTAATGCTATGTATTTTTCGTTGATTCTTTCAGGGAAAAGCGCGACATCTTTGTTCTGCTCGCTGAAAATGACTCCTCTTCTATACCAATTTATACAGTCATTTGATATGGCATAGCTTGTTGATACATTTTCATTGCGTGAAAGAGAGACATAACTCATTACATACAAATCATTGATTTTTGTTATTCTTGGGTCTTCTATTCCTAATTCTCCGTCCCATGATAAACCATAGAAACTCGGTTTTTTTTCTATGCGCTTTATTTTAAATCCTGTTCTGTCTAAAACAACTTTTCTTAAATGCGAGATAAATGTAAGTCTTTTTGTTCCATCTTTTAAAACGAAATCCAAGCGGTTTTTTTCTTTTACAAGTTTTTTATTGAATCTGTCCAATTTAATCTTGAATTTTTCTTTTCCAATCATTCGCGGCGAGTAATAGTGTTTTTCGTTTTCGTCTTTGATTAGCTTTTCAATAACTCTTGCATAGAGTATTATATCGTTATTAGGAAGTCTGATTGCGGCAGGATTTATTACAGCTATGACTTCAAATTCTTTTCCTGAAGGATTTATATCAGATGGTTTTATAAGAAGCTTCTGCTCTTTTGTTTTTATCATAGCTATAATTTGTATTTGAGGTATAAAAATCTTGTTTTCTTTCTATAGCGAGAGACAAAAATATAGAGAACTGCATGGCTTAT
>CAYJQP010000006.1:0-18209 GCA_964372385.1 Candidatus Woesearchaeota archaeon
GAATATAAAAAAGGGACGAAGGATTTTTGTTTGAATTATGATAAGTATAAGTTGTGATGAATCATAATAATTTTTATAAAGGTATTTTTATTGTTAAAAAAATGGAAAATGGACTTAGATTTGAAGAATATCTTGGGAAAATAGAATTTGTTTATACTGAAAGAGTTGATGGAAGCAGTTACCGACGAATAGATGGAAAAATTCCAGAAAGAACAGTTAAACTAGGAGAAAAAGCTATTCGTGAATATGCACTGAGAAAGATTAATCAAGCTAAAGAGAAATGGAAAAAATTTGACGCCCTTGAAGAAGATATAAGAAAGAATCATATACCAATAAAAACCAAATATGAAGACGGAACTCTCCTTGAAGGAAGAACAGTTGAAGCAACAAATAGACTTATCAGAGTAGAATTAGATAACCCATTGAAAGGAGAGGGTAGTATGAATTTTAGATATGCTTCTGCCATGTCAGGTCATTTCGTTTTTGGAGAGGAATATAACATATCTAAACATGGGTATGACGGAGCTTATAGGGCTCTTTGTGGTGCTTACAAAGATGCCTTACATAAACCCGCAAAAAAATTTAGTTAGAAGATTGAACAGCAGAAGCAATAACTAAATATTTTTGAAACTGTAAATCTAAAATATTTTTCTTTTTAGTTTCATCATCTATTTTAATCACTAAATGCCCAAGCCATTAAAATTATACCTGCTATAACAGAAATTGCAGTTATTGGAAGGCCTATTAAATATTTCTTATTTAATAAAATAGGTATAGTTCCTGTTATTCCAAACAAAGTCAACAAAACGCCGATAACACCATATATTGTTTTATTTTTCCTTTTTGCCATCTCGTCCTCTTTTTATTTTTTAAATCAAGATTCTTTACTTTAAATTCTTTTTCTTTTCAATTTACAATTGATAGAAATATTTAAGAATGGTGTTTTGTTTTTTTAAGCATGGATAAAGAAAGCTTAAGGTGTCATGCTTATTGTTTAGAGCTGATAAATAACGGAAGATTGTCTTTGAGAGTTAATAGAGGACAAGCAGAAGAATTCTTATTTAGTTATGATGCCTCTGAAAATGCTGTTAGATTTGGTCCTATTAATCAAGGAGATAAGGTATTTTATCACTCGCATTATTTGGGAGGAAAAAATATAATAACATTTCATGTTGCTGATGAAGGAGATGGCGAGATTATTTTGCCAAGATGGAAAAAAGAATTGCAATATTATCAGATTGAGCATGTTTCTGATTTAGATAACTTAGAAACAAGACATCTGGAAAGATTAGACAGAAGAGAAAGCTGGGCAGATACTGATATAGCTGTTTCTATTTACAACTCACTGGTGAGAAGTTTGGGCGATGAAGGTTTTTAGTTAAAGCAGAAAGAAAATGAAACCGTATGAAATTCCAAATGAAAGAAAAGCAGAATATGAGATTGATGATATTTTTTTGAATAGATGGAGCCCTCGGGCGATGTCCGGGGAGAAGATTTCAAAGAAAGAGCTGACGAGCTTGTTTGAAGCTGCGAGATGGGCACCTTCTTCTTTTAATGGACAGCCATGGAGATTTTTGTATGCTATGCGCGAAACCCTCGAATGGGATTTGTTTTTTGATTTGTTAATTGAAGGAAATAAAAAATGGTGCAAAAATGCAGCTGCTTTGGTTTTAATAATTTCAAGAAAAAATTTTGAGAAAAATGAAAAGCCAAATAGGCATCATTCCTTTGATTCCGGCGCGGCGTGGATGAGTCTTGCATTGCAGGCAAGAATGAAAAACTTAGTTGCGCATGGAATGGCTGGTTTTGATGTTGATAAATCTCGTAGGATTTTGAAGATTTCAGAGGATTATAATGTTGAAGCAATGATTGCAATCGGAAAGCAGGGAGAGATTGAGGATTTGCCTTCGGAAATACGTGAGTGGGAGAAGCCGAATTCCAGAAAGAAAGTTGAAGAGTTTGTTATTGAAGGGAAGTTTAATAAATAGAAAATTGCTAGTTTCCTTATGAAAAAGAAGGTGATTTATCTTGGGGCGGACCACGCTGGATTTAAATTAAAAGAAAAATTGAAGAAATATTTTGACAAAGCTGGAATTTATTATATTGATGTCGGTGGCGAGGGAGGCGAGAGAGATGATTATCCTGATTATGCATTTCGCGTGGCTTCTAAAGTTGCCAAAGAGGGAGAGAACGCGAGAGGAATTTTAATTTGCGGAACAGGAACCGGAATGGTGATAGCTGCGAATAAGATTAGTGGAGTGCGCGCAGCTGTTGGTTATGATAATTATTCTGCTAAAATGTCAAGGCATGATAATAATGTTAATGTTTTATGCCTGCGCGGGCGAAGAATGAGCGATGGAGAAAATTTGCGCTTTGTTAGGATATGGCTGAAAGAGAAATTTAGTGGAGCGAAAAGGCATAAAAGGAGATTGAGGAAGATTTCTGAATTTGAGAGAAGAAGAAAAAGCTGATAATTATAGAAATATTTTTAACTGATATAATTTAAAATGCTGGATGAGCAGAGAACAATTAGTGGATAAACTTTACTTTAGAGCAATAGATTTTTTCAATGCTTCTTTTAATGCAGAATACGAAGAGCAATATTTGGAAATTGGAAGAGCTTATACAAAATTGGCTGAAAGAGTCAGAAGAAATGATGTAAATTTAGATTTGCTAAGGGAGAAAGTTGTAAAGTTGGAGAAATATTATTCTTCTATATGCTCTAGAAAGAAGGATTTTTAATCAGAATATTCTTTCTTATCTTTGTCTTTACTTGTGTCTAATGATTCGTCTTCATCGGAATCATCATTATGAACATACTTTTTTATACTACTAATTTCTCTATTTAAATATGAAGGGGTATCTCTAGCCATTTAATACAGAACATCCACAAGTATATAAAACTATAGAACGAAGATGAAAAAAGCTGATAAAAAGGAAATAAATTTTAAATATAATTTTAAGGAATATTGGATTTTTTTAAAGAGATATAAGATTCTTGTTATTTTAATATTGCTCACAAGTCTTTTAGTTGAAGTGTCCCATCTTATCCCGAAGCTGCTCCTAAAGGAAGTAATAGACAGGGGAAATTTGTTTATCGGCGGAAGTGTCGCTAAAATTGTTTTTGTAAATTTGTTATTTATTTTTCTATATATCTACATCGGAGTTATTGTGCTAAGAACAGTCGGGAATTGGTTCAGCCTGCATTACTTGAATAAATTAGAGGGTAATATGGTTTATGATATTAAAAAGAAATATTTTAATCATATAATTCATTTAGACCATAACTTTCACTCTACGCATAAAACTGGCTCTTTGATTTCCAGATTAAATAGAGGCGCTGGTTCAATAGGAAGACTAAATGATGTTATTGCATTTAATATCATGCCGTTAATATTTCAATTAGCAATAGTCGGGATTTCAGTTGTTTATTTCAGCCCTGTTTCATTTTTAGTTCTCGTTATTATTATGGCTTGTTTCGTTTCTTATAGTATGTATCTGCAAAACAAACAACAAGAGGCAAATGTCTTTATGAACAAAGCAGAAGATAGGGAAAAAGCGAATATGGCTGATATTTTTACAAACATTGATTCTATAAAATATTTTGGCAAAGAGGATAGAATAAAATCACGATACGAGAAACTTGCAAGAGAATCAAAATTATCTGTGCTTAAATTTGTCGGCTATTTTAGACATATGAGCGCCGGACAGACTTTGATAATAGGCATCGGAGTAATTCTACTGATTTTATTCCCATTAATTAAATTTTTAAACGGTGAGATATCAATAGGAACAGTAGCTTTTATTTATACTATTTACAGCAATTTAGTTGGGCCGATGTACAGCTTTGTTCACGGAGTAAGAGGGTATTACAGGTCAATGGCAGATTTTGAAGATTTGTTTAATTATGGAAAAGCAAAAAATGAAATTGAAGACAAACAAAATGCTGAAAACTTAAGGATTAAGAGGGGGGAGATAGAATTCAAAGATGTCTGGTTTAAATATAAAAAGGGGAAAAAAGCTATTAATGGCTTATCGCTAAAAATAAAACCGAGCGAGAAAGTTGCTTTTGTCGGGCATAGCGGGTGCGGCAAAACAACATTAATTAAACTTCTTTACAGATTTTTTAATGTTGACAAAGGAGAAATATTAATTGACGGAGCAAATATAAAAGAATTTAAGCAGGAATCTTTAAGGTCGGAATTATCTATAGTTCCGCAAGAGGCAATATTATTCGACGATACAATTTATAATAATATATTATTCTCAAATCCTTCTGCAACAAGAGAAGAAGTAATTAGGGCAATTAAATTTGCGCAACTTGACAAATTGATAAAAGACCTGCCTAAAAAGGAGAACACGATTGTCGGCGAAAGAGGAGTCAAATTATCCGGCGGTGAAAGGCAAAGAGTTTCTATAGCTAGAGCTTTATTGGCAAATAAAAAAGTCCTGGTTTTAGACGAAGCGACTTCTTCTTTAGATTCTGAAACAGAATTTGAGATTCAAAGAGATTTGCAAAACTTAATGAAAGGCAGGACAAGCATTATAATTGCACACAGACTTTCTACTATAATGAAAGCTGATAGAATTGTAGTCATGGAAAATGGCAGAATTGTGCAGATAGGAAAGCATAGAGATTTGATTAATCAAACAGGGCAATATAGAAAACTCTGGAATCTGCAAAAAGGAGGTTATATAGGAGAATAAAATGAAACGCAAAATAATTCCAACTGTCTTCGCGCGGAATAAAAAAGAGTTCAGTGAAAGATTTAGGAAATTAATTGCTTTAAAACGGGATTTGCAGATTGATTTTATGGATGGAAAGTTTGTTAAAGCAAGAGGGATTTTTTTAAAAGATGTTCCTGATTTGCATCGGTACAAAGCAAGGTTTGAAGCGCATTTGATGGTGAAAAATCCTGAGAAATATATTGACAAATTAAAAAGCAAGGGTTTTAAGAAAATTATTTTTCATTATGAATCTATTAAAGATTATGATAAGATAAAAAGGTTGATTGGAAAGATAAAAAATAAAAAAATGAAAGTTTGGATAGCTTTGAATCCTGATACTAAATTAAGCAGAATAAAATATTTTGCCGACGAGGTTGATGGTGTTTTGTTTATGGGAGTTTATCCTGGAAAAGAGAAGCAGAAGTTTGTTTCTGAGGTTTATGGAAAGATTAGAAAATTACGGAAGAGCAACAGGAAAATAAAAATTCAGGTTGATGGCGGAGTTGATTTATCAGCTGCTGAAAAATTAAGGAAAATTGGCGTTGATTGCATTAATTCCGGGAGTTTTGTTTCGGATGCTAAGAGTCCTGCGAAGGCTTTGATGGAATTGGAAAGGGCGTTTAGGTAAAATGGACATATCAATAACAAATCATGCGAGAGAAAGGATGAAGAAATATAATATATCTGAAGAGTTAGTTGTTGAAACTGTTAATTATCAAAAGAAACTGAACTGATATATATTGAGAGTTATAGTTGAAGAACAGAAAGAAATAAAAGCTATAGTAACTGTATATAAAGCTAGGAGAAAGAGATATGGAATATGAATATGATCAAGAAACAGATATTTTAGTGACAAGACTTAGTAAGAACAAGCCAGATTATGGCGAGCAGGAAGGGAATATTATTAATCATTATGACAAAGATGGGAAGCCTGTTGAAATTGAAATTCTTGACGCAAGCGAAACAGTTGGGAAGATGGTTGAACTTGTTCTTAGATCAAGAAAGCACGAAGTTTCCTCCTGAAAAAAGACATTATAAAAGAATGTCAGTAAAAACATAAGAATCATTGATTTCGTTGACGAGTTTTGCGGGGCAGTCTGTTACTGACAAATTTTTGTTTTGGAAATTTTCATATGCCTTGAGCTTATTCTCGCCAAAGAAAAACAAGAGGGCTGTTTTTGATTTTTGAATTAGTTTTTTTGACGATGACATTCTGTTTTTCGGAAATTTAGGAGAGCTATGTGTGATTAAGAAAAATTCCTCCTGGCTTTTAATTGTTTCGTGAGCTGGAAACAACGACGCAATATGGCTGTCTTCTCCTGCGCTTAAAAGAGCGATGTCAAAGTGATGCGAGAGCTCTCTTAATTCATTTTTGTAAGCCTCTGTGCCTTGTTTATCCGGAAGATTGAAATAGTTATAAGAATGAATGTTTTGGCTTGGAATTTTATGCTGTTTTGTCAGATAGTTTATGAAAGAGTCGTATGCCTGCTTGAAGTTGCTTTCCGGGGAATCCAAAGAAACAAGGCGCTCGTCTACCATAAAAATATGAACTCTCTCCCACGGTATTTTTTGTTTTTTTAGAAGGAGGAAAATTCCAGCTACTGACGAGCCGCCGGGTATTGCCAAAATTATTTTGGATTGTGTTCTTAGATACTCATGGATTTTTCTCTCTATTAAACTGGCGACTCTTATTTCAAGATTTTTTCTAGCGTTTTTTATCAGCTTCATTTTCTCTTCTTATTTTTAAGATAATAAAAAGCTATATTTAAATAGTTTGCAGGTTATTATAAGGTTATGCCAAGGTGCTTTATAGGTTATTGGACAAATAATTTAACTGATGCTGAAAAAAAATTCCTTCCTATTGGTGTTGTAGTAAGAGAGAAAGATTCTGTTGATGTAAGACTTATTGGAGAAGAGAGACTTCCAGATGATTACAAGCCTAAAAGTTTGCTGTCGAAGGAGATATTTAAAAATTTAGAAGCTTTTTTTAGAGATACTAGGGCTCCGTCTGATAGCCCGACTAACCTTTATTTTACCGAGGTAATTGTTGACACCAAAGGTTCTTCTGTGGAGTTGGCTGATAGATTATTTTCTGAAAGAGTTCTGCCTCATTATATGAGATGATTCTTTATTTCTTTTTTCCCTTGAAATTCAATGCTAATGAATTAATGCAGTATCTTTGGCCAGTCGGCTGCGGGCCATCGTTGAAGACATGGCCTAAATGCGATTCGCATTTTTTACAAAGAACTTCTGTTCTTGGTATTAGCATTTTAAAATCTTTTTTTGTTTTAATATTTTTTTGTATTCCGTCGTAAAAAGACGGCCAGCCTGTTCCTGAATCGTATTTTGTTTTTGAATCAAAGAGAGGCGCACCGCACGCAGCGCAAGTGTATGTGCCAGTAGATTTGTTATGAAGAAGTTTTCCAGTGAGAGGCATTTCTGTGCCTTTTTCTCTGAGTATGTGATATTGTTCCGGCGTAAGACAGGTTTTCCATTCATGTTGTGTTTTCGGCATTTGTTTTTTCATTTTATTTTCCTCTCAAGAACATCTTGATTATCCCAACCTTTTATTCTTGCTTTTTCTGTGTATATTTTCTTAAAACCATGCTTTTTATAAAAGCTTCTAGTTAGTTCATATGGCTTGTAATCTTCTTTTTCTGCAAGTGTTTTTACTTCTATTGAGCTAGAGTTTATCTTTCTTGCTTTTTTTAAAAGCTGATTTAGCAATAATCTGCCTATACCTTGTCTATGGTATTCTTTGTTTACTCCCATCCATAGAATTTTAGCAACCCCTTGTTCTGATGAATAACATAAGAATCCTATAACCTTATTTTTGTTGTATGCTACAATTAAATTATTTAATGAAAAATCTACTTTCATATTATTTATTGCGTCTTTTGTAAACCATTTTTTAAGCTGTTTGGCTATTTTTATTGCTTCTTTTTTATCTCTTTTTATTGCTTTTCTAATTTTCATCTTCTAGATTTTTTTATGGCTGAAAGGCCTGGAAGTTTTTCTCCGCTTAAATATTTAATTAATGCTCCGCCTGAAAGCGAGATGTAAGAAAATGTATTTGGAATTTTATATTTTGCCAGAGTTGATGTTAAGTGGCCTCCTCCAATTAACGTGTAGAGTTTTTTTGATTTGGATAACTTTGATAGATATCTTAAGAATTCTACCGTGCTGGAGCTGAAAGCTTGAATTTCTGAGAACCCCAAAGGACCTTTTACAAAAATTATATCTGATTCTGCGGCTCCTCTTTTGAATTGTTCTGCTGTCTGCGGGCCGACGTCCATGATTTTATATTTGAATGGTGCTTGTTCTAGAGAGGCGTTTTGTCTTTTGTTGTTTACATTTAAGCCAAAATCCACTGGAAGGATTATTTGGCTTTCGTATTTTCTTAAAAGTCTTTTAAGATGTGGAATTAATTTTGTGTAATCGTGCTCTTTTAGCCATTGAGATTCGTAGCCTAAGTCATAACCTGATGCCAGCAGTAAAAGATTAGCGAGAACCCCTGATGCCAGCAGTTTGTTCCTTTTACTATTAAGTAAATTGAATAGCAGGAGATAGTCTTCAACTTTCGCACCACCAAGAGATATTGTTATTCTCTTACTTCTTTTTAGAGTTAATTCTTCTAGAGCAGAAAGCTCTGATTCAAATTGTCTGCCCATAACGCTCGGCAAATATCTGGGCGGAAGAACAATTGAGCCTTGCTCTCTATGCGAGACTGAGAATGCGTCGTTTACATAGAAATCAAAAAGTGCGCATAGAGATTTATATTTCCCGCTTCTTTTAATATCTGCTTCTTCGGAATATGCTCTGACATTCTTTAGTAAAATTCCTTCTCCAGATTTTAAAGACTGAATTGTCTCTTTTGCTTTTTTGCCAAATAGATCATCTACATATAGAATTTCTCCATCTACATATTTACTTAGTATTTCTGCATGTTGAGCCAAAGATAAAAAGTCTGGGTCGCCTTTTCTTCCTTGATGCGCTAAAATCGCAACCTTCGCGCCATTTTCTAACATCTCGCCTAAAGTTTTCGAAGAAGCCTTGAACCGCGGATTATCTTGTACTTTTCCTTTTACAACAGGGCTGTTTACGTCTATTCTCAGCAAGACATATTTGTTTTTTACATTTATTTGGGAGAGGGTTTTGAGAGTCATTTTTCTTTCTTTTATAAATTACTTTTTACTTTATTCAAAAATTCTTCAATGTCTTTTTCTAATTCTTGTTCAGTAGAATTAAATACTTTTTCGTCATCTATTTCCCCGTACTGGTGCGCAATAACATTTCTCATTCCTTTAGCAGACCTTATATTTTCTGCCAATTTTTCGGAAATAATTTTATTTTTTGTCAATATGTAAAAGATGCTATCCTCATCCTCTGGCAACTCGAAACCCTTTTCTCTTGCAAATAGAAAAGCAATATCAGTATATGCTTCAAGAATCTTTTCAAAATACCTTTCACAAGCTGCTTTGATAGTGAGATTTTCTTTATAATCCTTTATATTCTTTGGAAATATCTTATAGAGATAATTATTATATGAAGCAACAAGCTCGATTTTATCTTTTATTCTCTGTTTTTTGCTCATATAACACCCTCCCTTTTTTATCTATTTCGGCTCTTATTTTTTTTGGAAGGACATTGTAAACTTGAATATCAATTTTGTTGCTTACTCTTCCAGAGACATATATTCTAAATTCAGTCGCTTCTTTAATATTAATTGAATTGAATTGAACAGCTATATCGATGTCTGATCTAAATGTCATTTGATTCTCCACAATAGAACCAAACAAAGTTATTCTTTTTATTCTGGGGAAATATTTGCTCTCTTTAATCAGCATTATTGCATCGTCAATAATTTCTTTATTAATTGAGCCTTTTTTTAAATTAAATTCATTAAAATATGGGATTAGAGATTTTATTGCCTCAAATTTTTTTCTTATGTCTCTGGAAAGCCTTGTTGTTTCAGATTTTTTTAATTTAATTCCTATCAGGTGTTTTTCAATTATTTTCAGCTCACGTTGTCCAAAAATTCTTCTTACATTCTTATTTTTTTTTAGTTCTAATAATAGGCTCATTCTCTAGATTTTTTTGATATCTTATCTCTATTAAGATAATAATTATCATAATAATGATAATATTTAAAGCTTTTGCTTTTAATGAGTATCTTTAATTATGAATTAAAATATTCTGGAAATTTCTTAAAAATTATCCATGCCGGAATAAGAAACATTAAAAAATGCAGGAACATAAATAAAAATACAAAAAATCTGTCATATCCCTGAAGAAAATATTTTACCTGTAAAACAAGAGCGATAAATCCTGCAAAGATAAAAGTTTTCGCTGTTATATTCTTTAGCTTCCTGAAAATAAATAAAATAATTACTCCCCATATTACAGAGAAAATAATTTTGTTTACATAATACCCAAATTCTACATAGAATCTTGGACTTGAAGAATGAACAATCCAATCAATAATTGTTGCAATAATTGCAATAACAAGAACTAAACCTAATTGTTTTAAGAACTTTGAATCTTTCTTGCCTAATTCTTTTTTAAGTTCTTTTACCATTATTTTATCTCTCTAAAATTAATTTAACAACATCAACCAATCTGTTAGAGTAGCCCCATTCGTTGTCATACCAGCCGGAGATGCTGACTAATTCGTCAACGACATTTGTTAATTGCGCGTCAAAAATACATGAGTGAGAATTATGAATTATATCTGACGAGACTAGAGGTTCTTCTGTGTATTCCAGTATGCCTTTTAATTTTGATTGAGATTCTTTTTTGAATGTCCTATTGATTTCTACTTTTGTTGTTTTTCTTGCGAGTTTTGCTACTATGTGGCTGATTGAGCCGTTTACAAGAGGAATGCGATAAGCAAAGCCGTCTATTTTTCCTCTCAAATCAGGGAAAATTTCAAGAATTGATTTTGTCGCGCCGGAAGTTGTTGGAACTATATTTATTGCTGCGGCGCGGCCTCTTCGCATATCTCTTGCATCATCGCCATCAATTAATTTTTGAGTCGCGGTATAGGCGTGCGCTGTTAGGAAATGCGCATTTATGATTTTGAAATTGTCATGAAGAACTTTTATCATTGGGGCTATACAGTTTGTCGTACAGCTTGACGCAGAAATTATCTGATGATTATTTTTTAATGCGCTGCTGTTGACTCCGAATGCAATACAGCAGTCATGGCCCTTTGCCGGCGCTGAAATCAAGACTTTTTTCGCTCCTGCCTTTATGTGCTTTATTGCCCCTTCCCTTTCTGTAAAAACGCCCGTGCATTCTACAACTACATCAATATTGTTTTTTTTCCATGGTAGTTTTTCCGGCTCTCTTTCATGGAAAACAGATATTTTTTTATTGTTTATAATAAGAGATTTATTATCATGTTTTACATTTTTCAGCGATGGATGAACAGAGTCGTATTTTAATGAGTAAGCGATATTGTCTAAAGAGTGCGGATGATTTATGAAGAAATTCCATTTTGCATTTTGCTCTAATGCTGCAATTAAAAATTGCTTTCCTATTCTTCCTAATCCGTTGATTGCTACATTATGCGGCATGATTTTTTGGCCTCTTTTTTATAGTTGTATAAATTAAATGGATTATATAAAGATTGCTTTTAGTTTAATGAGAGAGCGGCGTGCTCAATAGCTGTGTGATTAATTTTATATTTTTTCAGCAGTTGTTCTTTTGTACCTGAATGCGGGATTTCTTTAACTGCGAGATGTTTTATTTTTATGTCTGTGTTTTTTAGCGCGCTTGAGAGTGCGTCGCCGATGCCTCCTTCTTTGTAATGGTCTTCTGTAATTACAACTTTGCCGCTGTGATGTTTTATGAAGTTAATTATTTTTTTTGCGTTTAATGGTTTTATGCAGTAAAGATCAATAACCGCTGTTGATATTTTTGATTTTAGGTTTTCATGTGCTTTAAGAGATTCGTGGAGTGTTATTCCTGCTCCTATTAAAACAGCTTTGTCTTTTCTTGACTGCTTTAAAATTTTAAAATCTTTTATATGGAATTCTTCTGAAGGCTTGTAGATAACTGGTGTTTTCGGCCTTGTTGTTCTTATGTAAGTTATGCCTTTGTTTTTTGCAGACTGATAAACAAGTTTTTCAGTTGAAATTGCGTCGCTTGGATAAAAAATAATTGAATTGGGCAGAGAGCGGAATAATGCAATGTCTTCCAAGCCCATTTGAGAAGCTCCGTCTTCGCCAATTGAGACGCCAGCATGGGAACCTACTATTGTGAAATTTGGTTTTGATAAAGCAGTCATTCTTAATTGGTCGTGCGCTCTGGTTAGAAAAGCTGCGAATGTTGACGCGAAAACATTGAAGCCTTTTTTTGACATGCCGAGAGCCATGCCAATCATGTTCTGTTCTGCTATAAATCCTTCTATGAATTGTTTTGGAGTTTGTTTTTTTACTTCTTCTGAATGCGTTGAATTTGAAACTTCTGCATCTATTGCGAGGATTTGTGGGTTTGATTTCGCGAGATTTACAAGCGCGTTTCCGTAAGCTTCTCTTGTTGAAACATTTTCGTGCGTGAGATAATGAGATAATTGCGGCTTTGAGCTTTTGTTTTTAATTTCCTCTGATTGCAATGGTTTTTTGATTTTTATATTCGGCATTTTCGGATTTGGTATTTCATGCAGTGCTTTTTCCAGGAGTTCTGGTGAGAGAACTTTTCCGTGCCAGTTGTTTTTGTTTTCTAAGAATGAGATGCCATTGCCCTTGATTGTTTTTGCTATTATGACTGTTGGTTTTTTTGAGTGCTGTGATTTTTTCAGAGCTTTTAGAATTTGATTTATTTTTTGGCCGTTGATTGTGATTGTGTTCCAGCCAAATGATTCTATTCTTTTTTTGTATGCTCTAAGATTGTGCCCAAGCATTGTCTGCCTAGTTTGGCCTAATCTATTAATGTCAAGGATTGCTATTAGATTGTTTAATTTATAATGCGACGCTAATTGCAATGCTTCATAGACAGATCCTTCGGAAAACTCAGAGTCGCCAAGCAATACATAAGTTTTGCAGGAAAGATTTTTTAATTTTGCTGCGAGAGCCATACCGGCGCCAATAGATAGCCCTTGTCCGAGAGAGCCGGTTGCAACTTTTGCCCACGGAAAATGCTCTGACGGAATTGGATGGCCTTCCAATGGGCTTTTTATTTTTCTTAAAGAGAAAGGATGATGATGAATTGCTTTTACTCTGTATAGCGCGGAGTAAAGGATTGGAGCTGCATGGCCCTTTGATAAAATAAATTCGTCGTTGTTTTCGTTATTTGGGTTTTTAATATCGTAATGCATTTGATGGAAAAACAAAACAGAGATGAGCTCTGCGCATGAAAGGCAGGAAGTTGGATGGCCAGAGCCAGCATAAGAAGTCATTTTTAGAACATCTCGTCTAAGAATATTTGCAATATCCCGGAGATTTTTTGATAATGACATTTGGGCTCTTTTTGTATATGGGAATGAAGAAGATGGAGTTTAAAAAATATTGGTTGATTATTTTTCAGATATTAATTTGTCTAGTTCTTGCTTTAGTCTTTGAAGAATTTTGTCGTATGGATAGAAGCCTATATTTGTGTTTCCTCTTTTTAAATTAACATAATGTGGACCGCACCATAATCCTAAATCAGCCTGGTCTGTTTCTCCCGGGCCGTTTACTCTGCAGCCCATTGTCGCTATTGTAATTTTATATTTTTTAGCATAATCTGCCATTTCTGCTACTCTTTGAGCTAATTCTATATAATCTGCATTTTCGACTCTAGAACAGCCGGGACAACTAATAAGATTTAATCCTTCCATATTATAATCAACAACTGTTCTAATTCTTCCTGCAATTATATCTTCAAGTATCTGTTTTCCAATTGTAATTTCTTTATGTTTAAGATTATTTGGAAGCGTAAGAGAAACTCTAATAGTGTCTCCTATACCTCTGCTAATTAATTGTTCCAAAGCAATGCGGGTTTTTATTTCTGCATCGGGTAAGATACCTGCTTCTGTAACTCCCAAATGTAATGGAATATCTGGACGTTGCTCTGCAAATTTTTTATTTAATTCAATTACTTTATATGGATCAGAATCTTTTAAAGAAACACAATAATTAGTAAAGCCAATATTATCTAGTAATTCGCAATTGTTAAATGCGCTCTCGAGCATGGGTGAGATTGTGTTGTGTAGAAGGTATTTCTCTTTTATTCTTTTGTCTACAGAGCCACAATTTACCCCAACTCTTAATGCACAGTCATTTTCTGTAGCAATTTCTACAATAAATCTCACTTTATCCTGCCAAGGCTTTTCTTTCTCGTGATGGTATAAATGCCCCGGGTTATATCTTATCTTGTCTACATAAGGCGCAACCTTTTTTACTAAACGATAATTTTCCTGCAAATCAACAGATAAATTTATATCAGCTTCATTTCTTATTCTTATAAGAGCTTCAACATCTCTTTCATTATCTACCGCGATTCTAATGATATTTGCGCCTGCTTTTTGTAATAGTGTTATTTGCTCTAAGGTTTCTTCGATACATTGTGTGTGAGTAGAGGTCATACTTTGTACAGCAATCGGATTATAATTTCCAATTGTTATTTTACCTATTTTTACAGCTCTTGTCGGATTTCTGTGGATTTGTTTCATATTCTTTAGATACATATGATGTATATAATTTTTTGGTAGAAGTTATTGGAAGCCTTTTTAGCAGCTGGAGAAAAAAGAAAAGTTGAATATAAAAAAATTAAAAAGACCTTAGCTTATACTCAACTTCTATCGCTGCCCTGACTTCTATGTCTGTTGGGGAGATGCTTATAGCTGCTTGTTTTGCCTCTGCAACTGATGAAGCATCTGCTCTTGCTACAAAGTATGGATAAGGGCTGTAGTTAAAGTCCTGACTTTTTACCGAGACTAAACTTCCAAGCTTCTTGCCTAAACCACTTGCAGTTGCTTCTGCTTTTCTTTTCGCGTCTTTTCCTGCTTCTTCAAGAGCTTTTGCCTTGTATTCATTCTGCTTTTCTTCTGACAGCTCAAAATTTATGTAAGACACCAAAGCTCCTGCTTCAATGGATGCGTCAACTATGCCTGCAACTTTGTCAAAGTCATTTGTTTCAATAATTATTTGCTGTGATGCAACAAAACCCTTTTGCTCCTGCTTCCCTTCTGTCCAGTCGTATTCTGGATAGATATTGAAGTTAACTGTTTTTATGTCTTCCCTGTCAACTCCTGCTACAAACAGAGCCACAATTAAGTCATTAAGAATTTTGTCATGCGCATCTTTGGCTTTTTGAGCGGTTTCGTTTCTTGCTTCTATATTAAGATTTACAGAAACTTTGTCAGGCATTACTTCCAAGACAGAGCTTCCTTGTGCTGTAACAACTGCTGCTGTTGTGTTTAAAGCGAGATAACCTCCAACTGCCAATATTGCAAGCACTATGACTGCTATTATTATTTTGTTTTCCATTTTCAATTACCCCCTTTCAGTTTTTTACTGGAATTCCAGAGAATGACTATTAGAAGAGCAAAGAGCGCTCCGAGCAAAAACCACGCCCATGTATTTGGACTATTAGTGATTGCGTAAGTTAAATTTTCTGGCGATGGAGGAAGAATTATTCTTGAAGATTCAGCCGCGCCTTCTGTGATTACGGCGACGGCTGTGTCAGCGATTGCTTTTTCTTCGGCAATCTGAGAGGTTCTCTCAACTCCGATGAATATTTTTATTAAAAATGCAATAAAGGCAGATATGATAAAAGCTGGCAGAATGCCTTTGACAATTGATTTAGGCGATATAACTATATTTTTGTTTGAGATTTTATATTTATGAATTTTTTTGCCTTTTATACTCCAGAGATAATCCTTTGTTTTTTCAATAAATCCCGCGCTCTCTAATTTCTTGATATTATAATTTACTGTGTTCATCGGGATTTTTAATTGAGAAGAAATTTCAGTCTCGCTTAATTCTTTTTCTGATAAAACCGACAGAATTTTTTTTGCTGTTTTGTTTGATATAACATCAGCTATTTTTTCTGCTCTCGGGTCTTCAAGGTCAATCATAATTGAGCTTTTTGTCATTTGTATTTTAATGATATTGAGTTTATAAATGGTTTCAAGGGTTCAAATGGGTTTGAAGCTATAGATTTGTTGTGGGGAAAGTTTCAATCTTTTATATCTCTAAGAAGACGAGATTTTATACCAACAGCCAAAGATCGCCCAATTAAGATTAATCATTCTTTTTGCTAAAATTTTCAATACTTTTTTGAAATTGGGTTTCACCTTAACCCTTTACAACAGCCAGTGGCTTTAATCTCGCAACAAGCAACCCAAGACCTAATTCATGCGAGACGCGGACGACTTCATTGACATCTTTGTATGCTTCAGGGGCTTCTTCTAAAGCTCCTTTGATTGAGCCGGCTTTGAGAATGACATTTTGTTGTTTTAATTCTTGTTTCAAATGCTCTGGAGTTATTGTCTGCTTTGCTTTTGTTCTTGAGAGGACGCGGCCTGCTCCGTGAGCAGTTGATGCGAAAGAAATTTCTTCTGCTTTTTTTGTTCCGACGAGAACAAAAGAATAAGTTCCCATACTTCCTGGGATGAAGATTGGGCAACCGACTTTTTGATATTCTTTTGTAATTTCTTTTCTTCCTGGGCCGAAAGAGCGCGTCGCGCCTTTTCTATGAATGCATAATATTTGTTTTTTTCCATTTATAGTTAGTTCTTCAAATTTTGCGATGTTGTGAGCTATGTCGTAAACGACTTTTATTTCTGCTTTTTGGAAATATTTACTGAATGATTTTCTTATTTGATGCGTAATTAATTGCCTGTTGCAGAATGCAAAGTTGGCTGCTGCTGACATCGCGGCTCTATAATCTTTGCCTAATTCTGATTCTATTGGCGCGGCAATTAACTCCCTGTCTGGAAGATGCTTCCATCCATATTCCCTTTCCATTTTTTGAATGTAATCTGAGGCTGTTTGATGTCCTAACCCACGAGATCCTGTGTGAATCATTATTACTATCTGCCCTATGCTTGTTAATCCGAAAACATCTGCTGTATTCTTATTGTAGATATTTTCAACTTCCTGCACTTCAAGAAAATGATTTCCTGCGCCCAATGTTCCTAATTGATTTCTTCCTCTTGCTTTTGCTCTTTGCGAGACTTTTGAGGCGTTAGAATCTTTAATCTGGCCAGTGTCTTCTGTTTTTTCAATGTCTTCTTGTTCTGCATATTTTTTTTCCAATGCCCAGTGTGAGCCTTTTTTTAGAACTTCATCAATTTCCTTGTCTGATAATTTAAATTCTCCGCCGTGCCCGACACCTGAAGGGACGTTTTTGTACAGCTCATTTAAAACCTGCTCTCTTTTTTTCATGAATTCAGATTTTGTGAGGTTTGTGGATAGGAGGCGGACTCCGCAGTTTATATCATATCCAATTTCTCCAGGTGAAATAACCCCTTCTTTAATGTCATAAGCAGCCACTCCACCGATACAAGCCCCATAACCTTGATGAGCGTCTGGAAGCACAATTATATAATCAATTACTCCTTGCATCATCGCCATGTTTTGTGCCTGTTCCAAAGTTTTATCTTCCTTTACTTTTTCCATTATTTTTTCAGATGTGAATATTCTGACTGGGACATTCATTTTTCCTTCTTTTTCTATTTCAAAAATGTTTTCTGAGATTTTTTTGATTTTCATGTTTATTTAGAGAACGAGAGATTTATTAATGTAATTGTTAGATAATTTTATGCTTTTTTATTTAGTTTTTCTATGTCTTGAATAATTTCATCTATCCCTCTTCTTGTTTTTGTATAAAAGATTAATGATATCAAAATAATCAGTAAAGATATAGCAATCCCAAAAATTATGCGTTCCAGATACCAGATGAAAGTTCCGATAAATGCTAGTACTCCTAAGGTTAACATAGTTAAAGAAGCATGTATTTTTTGAATCTCTAATTGATATCTCAAATCTAGAATATTTTTCTTTAAGTTTACATCAGCCATCTTCTATTAATTTTTTAATAATAGCAACTGCAATACCTATTAAAGCAAAGCCACCAACTATAAACGCTAAGTTATTATTAGATTTAAATAAAAGACTGAGTCCTGTACCGCCTAGTATAAAAGCGGCAACAAAAAGGAAAAGTTGTTGTAAAAAGCTAAATCTTTCTTTTTTATTCATTTGAATATTGGGAATGTGTTATTTAAATTTCTTTTGATTTTTATAGAATTTTAATTTATTAATGTAATGGAATTAAACTTGCAAAGAAAAAATAATTACAATACTCTATACCTACGTACTAAATTTGTTTCTATTCCAACAATGTGCATTGATTGCTCCTTTTCTCTGCTAACGTACCCATGTCGTCTATTATTTGAATGGGTGGCAGATAATCCGAGAACACTCTCACTTATAGAAGCAACATAGCCCCATATCTATCAACTCCCCCATCATTCCTTCCGAAAAACTTTCCAT